>JAKDMR010000429.1 GCA_030452275.1 Candidatus Nitrosocosmicus sp.
ATGACATGATAGGATAGCCTGTTTTGGTCAAAGATTTTCATGGATGTTAACTTAACGCAAAATCTATAGCTTGAAGATGCTCCATTTAAATTATGTTAATCAAAGGAAATAAGATATCTTCGTTAGATATTAGTAGTGCATTGTATTTCTATTTTCTTGGCTTATCAACTGGATGTGTTGCCAAAGCAATGTTTTATCTACTCAAGGTCAAAAGAAGCCACGTCGCGATCTGGAACTGGATTCAAAGGTATCATCCAAAAAAGATATCCTCCAAAAGAGAAAGAAAATTGAGGAATACGTAGCTGATGAAACCCTAATTAAAGTTGGATCAGAGTCAGCATGGGTTTGGGTAGTAATAGAACCTCAAAGCAGGCAAATTCTCACACTCTTTTTTGCCAAGAATCTGAAGAAAGAAACATGTTTGTTGCAAAGAGATAGAGAGGTGTCTTTCAGACATAGTCCGGGGTTTATGGTAAGCATCCGGTGTCTACAGATGGATGGAGATACTTGGTACCCGATGACATGCAGATTCCTGAAACTAAAGCATCATCTTCATTCCTCTATAGAAAAAAGCCTGATAGAAAGAACAATGCAGTATATCAATAAGGACAGAACTATAGAAAGTTTTGATGATTACTTTCCATATCGGAAAGAAAACTGCAAGCTAAAGGATGTACTGAACTGATTGAATCTGTTCGTCAAATACCATAACAAGGAGGTGATTTACGCTTAAGTTAACAGCGCCCTCTATGCAGATAATAAGACATTTTAAATCGATCCCTTATTGTTTTGTGTTATGTTTAGAGAATACAAAGAAGTGGCGCTAGTGACTGGTAGTTCTACAGGTATTGGCTTTGAGACATGTTTGGCACTTGCTCGAAGTGGTTTTCTAACCTGTGCTACCATGAGGGATTTACTAAAGTCCAAAGAAATAGAAAGTATGGCGAAGAAAGAAAATATTCCGATAAAAGTATATGAAATGGACGTTAATGATGAAAATTCGGTAAATACGGCAATAACAAAAATAATAGATGAATATGGTCGAATCGATGTTCTAGTAAATAATGCGGGATATGGTTTGTTTGGAGCCTTGGAAGACTTTACGATGGATGAAATCAAGAAACAATTTGAAACCAATGTATTCGGCATAATCAGAGTAATTCAAAAAATTCTTCCTTCTATGAGACAACAAAGAAATGGGATAATAGTCAATTTAAGTTCCATGTCGGGGTTAGCTGGAATCCCTTCTCAATCTGCTTACTGCAGTACAAAATTCGCAGTTGAGGGGTTGAGCGAATCATTATCCTACGAATTGGAACCTTTTGGAATTAAAGTGATATTGATTGAACCTGGTGTAATAAATACCGAATTTGTACAAGATTTAGTTTTGCCTATTAATAAGTACGGGGTGAATAAAAAAGGGGATCAAATTGACCAGTTTGATGATGGTAGTAGAGGTACCACACTATCTTTTTATAATGATACAATGAAAAAATTCTTGACATTTTATTTCGATGCAATGAATAAAGCGCCTCATCCACGGATTGTAGCTGATGAAATAATCCATGGCATTGAAATGGTCTGTAATGATTCGAAACTTAGTCCTATCCTAAGACTGACAGTTGGAAATGATTCAAAAAAATACTCCAATCTTAAAAAAGACCTAACGGATAATGAATTTCATACATTGCTAAAAAATGATTTGTTAAAATAGATGAAAACCATATACATTCAGAAAATGTCTATTTATAGTGAAAATGATAATGATAATAACATCGATAATAGTGACATTCATAACTTTTATAATGTTACTAAAGTAAATGCATCTACATATGCTATTCAATATAAAGATGAGATGAGAGTCCAGCGTCTTTAACCACTTTCTAATCCCACATAATAAACGCCTTTCTGGTGTTGGATATAAAATCAGTAACAATAAAAAATGAAGGCGACATAATAAAATAGAAATGGGACAAACAGAACTTTTATGGATGGTTTTTACCTTGGCAATACTCTCTTGAGGGAAGTTTTATAAACTCATAGAGATTATAATCATAAAATTAAATGTAATGATACTCCTTAATTGGAAATTTGTATTGAAGATTTATATGCTACTATATAAGAGGTACACTACTCGACCTATACCATTTCATATATATTCTTAAACATCTCTAAGTAGGTAGTTTCTCATGTTAAGACCAAATCTTTTGGTTCTAAAGTACAAGGATACCTTTTCTTTAAAATCTTTAAACGATGAGTAGTGTTTAAGAACCAGTAAATCCTGTTTTGCAATGTTCCATACCTCTTCTAACATCATAAACTCAGGTGACGCTGTTGGTAGGTATACGGGTATGAGTATCCTTGTTCTCTTCCAAATACTCTGCTACCTTCTTTGACCTGTAGTGAGGCGATGCTTTGTCCATGAAAAGATAGCATTTTGGAAACTTTGAATGGATAATCTTTAGAAAGCCAAGGAAGGTATTGCTGTTGAATTTATCATACTGTCTGAAGAGCTGTTTTTGGTCCATACTTACGGCTCCAAACAAACAGGAAATCTCGTGCGAACCTGTTATCCTTACCACCGGTCTTTTCTTGGCATCAATCCAGACTCGTCTTACAAGTGAATCGTAGAAGAAGAAAGATTCATCTAAAGATATTAGCGTAAACTCTTTCTTCTTTTCGTGGTAGATAT
>JAKDMR010000430.1 GCA_030452275.1 Candidatus Nitrosocosmicus sp.
TATCTTGAAGATGTGAAAAAGAAATTCAGGAAATTTGTTATGATTGTAGACAGAGTAACTCAGCATAGATCGAAGATGGTGGAGGAGTACTTTCATCAGAATATGAAAACGATGAAAGTAGAATATTTTCCTGTGGGTTCATCTTTTCTTAATGCTATTGAGGAATGTTGGAGACAGGGTAAGGGTAACATACTATCAAACTATTATTCTGATTTTACCAATATCAAACAAGCAATATCTAGCTACTATAGGAAAAGAAGGTTCAATCTGGACATTAAAAAGTATCTGTTTAGATCTACGGACTAATATATGTCAGTATAGGTCCTATCCCAGGAGCAATTCTGCTTGAATGGAAAAGGGAGATAAACCACCCAATCTCAAGGAACATTCTATCTCCTGAAAGTTACAAAGAAATCCTTCGTAAACTGGGAATTGATGATGATAAATCCACCACGATTGTGCTATACGGAGACTTTAACAATTGGTTCGCGGCATTTGCTTTCTGGGTCTTTAAGTATTATGGTTATGAAAACTTGAAGCTGATAAATAGAGGAAGAAGAAAATGGCTTGATGAGGACAGAATTATATCCAATGGAACGGTTGTTATTCCCAAAGGGAAATTCGACCTCGCTGAATCGTTTAAGCCTGATGCAAAAATTAGAGTTTATCTTTCAGACATCAAAGATTCTCTCGTGAGTAGAAGGAGATTTCAAATCAGATTAGTAGATGTAAGAAGTCCACCTGAATATACCGGTCAAATAACTTCACCGCCCGAATATCCTACCGAACATGCTCATAGGGCGGGTCCTCTCCCTGAAGCTCTCAATATACCTTGTACACAGGTTCTGAATGATGATGGCACATTTAAATCTGCTGAGTTATCCGATATTTATCAATCAAGAGGTATTTTGCCATCTATCGAGGTGATTACTTATTGCAGAATAGAAGAGCGATCATCTCATTAATGATTCGTCTTAAAATATCTTTTAGAGTATCCGGACGTTAGGAATTACGATGGCTCGTGGACGGAACGGGAAAATTTAATTGGAAATCCAATTGAAAAGGAAATAATATTGGAAGCAAAAATACCAGTACCCCGAACAAGATAAAGTAGGAAACCCAAAGAACCTTTCATGCTATCGAAGATATATTTTTGAGTCTAATGAAATCCAACTTGATATTCTTATAAAATTATGCAAAAAAAGTTACTATTAAAGATATATGATAGTTTGGTAGTGGCTGCATCCAATGGAACGCATCTATTTATAGATCTTAGAACGACTATTATACAAACTGGATACTAATAAAGATTGAATATCAAGGTTTTCGATGTTCAGCGGTATATATTTATCCACTTGCGTGTTTAAGGAAAGACTCAAGACTCAAAAAAATATTTCTAAGATCCAACTTACCAATGAATGCAGCGATTCTCATGTATATCTATTGACGCCAGTCAATACCTAGTAAGTAGATTTATTAATTTCGAGAAGGTTCTAGTCCCTAAATTAGTAGGTTATCAGGATTGCGATTTGGAGAATTATATAATAAATACAAAGATTATGTCTTATTTAATAAAAACATACTAATTTCTGGTATTTTTGCTTTCTTTGCCGGTGCTATCTTTACACAATTTTTTTCTGAATTCAATTCCGACAGTCTATCAAACTCAATCGGTACTTTACTCTTGGAGTATTGTATTTACATTCCAATTTTTTCATATTTGTTCTATCTGGACAATAAATCCCGCTATATTATAAAAGAGACTGGTAAAAAAAATTATACTGAAATTAAGACAGATATCAAGAAGCTGTTTGCGGCTTTTGCAATTTCTGAAACTATCTATTCGGTTTCAAAAGTTGTGCTTCATTATCAATTGTTGACCCTTGGTTTCATTGAACCATATCAGACCTCGATGATAGCTTCCTTCATTGCTTGGATAATTTTCTTGATGGTCATTAATCTAAGTATAAAAGCAGTTCAGCTCTTTAAATCAAAATAGCTCATTGATTTAGTAGAATGCTTGTTACTTCCTTTATTTTAAGAGTATTTGACCAATTTAAACAAGTTTTTGCGGATCCTCGGTGTTTGGTAGCTACTAATTGATTGAATCTAGGATCAGAAATCTAATCTAATAGTTATCAATATTACCCCATCAGTATAAAATAAAGGCATGAGAATTGGTGCGGGGATTGTATTTTTTGATGACGCTAAAGGCTTGAAGAGATGCCTACACTCAATTGCATCCAACGTTGATTTAGTAATAACCATAGATGGAAAGTTTAAGGAATTTGAGGAGGATTATGATGTCAGCATTGATGGTTCTAGGGAGGTTGTAGAGTCATTTCCTAATACCAAATATTATTGTTATCCTAATATTACTGAGATAGAAAAAAGAAACAAATATCTAGAGATCGCTGCTAAATTGGGAATTGACTTTTTGATCGTAATAGATTCAGATGAGTATGCTGTAATCGATAAAGAGGAGCTGAGGAGAAATTTGCATTTCATAAAAGCTGGGAAGGAACTGTCGGAATCTTGCAATGAATTTATTCCTGAAGTTTATGGAGTAAAGATGTTTGATGAACAATATGAAAAACAGAACATGATTATAGAAAGATATAACGAAAGGTTGCTTTACAAACCCGGATACCTTCGATATTCTGCAATCCATAGTAATCTGATAGATATCA
>JAKDMR010000431.1 GCA_030452275.1 Candidatus Nitrosocosmicus sp.
TCTTGAATAATCAACTAGTAATGGTATAATGTGATCCAATAAGCATCCATATAGGTCAACAACTATGGATAGATATGATTAGGAATACTAACAAAAAATATGCATCTCTATTAGCTACTACTACTGCTTCTTTTACCTTCATCTTTGGATTATTTCTGTTATTATCTGGGATATATGATGTTACCCAAGACTGGTATGGATGGTATTTTGGTATAGCCAGTATATTAGGAATGTTAATCAGTATATCCTGTCCGTTTATCGTCTATACTATGGTATTTGATTATCTTGATAAATAATACCGCGTGTATGTGTGATAATATGATTAAATACCTAAAGCCTGTGCTAAATCCCAGACCTTATTGGAATAAAAAGTCGAGAAAAAAATTAATTATAAAGAAAATTAGTCATCAAACTGTAGTTTTTACTTCCATTATCCAATCGCAACTTAATCCAAGTTTTTGATGATGCTTATCTACTGCTTGTTTATCTGGTGCATCAAGTAAGCAAAATAATTTATCCTCTTCCTTACTGTATATAATATTCTCATGAGTTACACCAAATTCGTCTTTGGGTAAACCTTGTGCTTGTTTCAACTTTTCTTCATCAAATGATCCCATTTTATGCACATCAAGAAATTTCGGCATAGAATGAAACGAGAAACAAAATATTTAAACTTGTCTTGAATTTATGATGCTCATATAATACATGATTCTAAAATACTTTGTTTCCTAATTCTGAAAATCGTTATATGATGATTCTTTCGTTTACATTAGAACATAGAATTCGTGGGTCATCATAACCTACCTTGTCTAAAAACGATAAACAACGAAAAGAAAATTGAATTAGGAAACAAAGAATGTATCAAGCAATCAGGAAAAAGGATAAATCCACTTGAACCATCATGGTTTCTTATTTGATTTCTATGTTTTCTATTGTATTATGAATGTTATAGGCCATTAATTTAGTAAATTGAATTGGAGGTTTTCAAATATAGTAAGATAAACTAAATCAACAACAAATGAGAGAACTATTCTATACAGGTTATCATACGAAGAATATTATCCTTATCCAATATTATAGTATGTTCTGAAATATTTTACGGCTCTGTTAACTTAAGCCATTATATCCTTATTGTGTTTGCACACAAATAGATTCAGCCAATTTATTACATGATTTAGCTTACAGTTCGCTTTTCGACATGGAAAGTAATCATCAAATCCTTCTGTCCGATCCTTGATATATTGCATGGTTCTTTCTACAATGCTTTTCTCAAATGAAGAATGTAGATGATGATCTAATTTTAGGAACCTACAAGCCTGTGGATACCAGGTGCCACCATCTGTTGATACTGAATGCTTTCCATAGTCTCTGACAATGCTTGAGAGAAACCTCTCAGCAACAAACATGTTTCTCTCTTTTGATTTATTAGCTAAAAAAGTGCGAGAATTAGCTTGTTTTCTGGCTCTATTGCAACCCAAAGCCAGATTAATTCCGAACTCACTTTTATTGCTGTCTCGTCCACTATGAATTCGGAAATCCTTTTTCTCTTTGACAAAACTCTTCTAGGTCTATACTTTTGAATCCACTTCCAAATTGAGACATGGCTTATATCGATTATACGTAGATACGATAGCGCTTTGGCAACGCCTCTAGTTGACAGTCCTAGAAAGTACAAATAGAGACCATAACCAATATCTTTTGAGGATGTTCTGTTTCTTGTATTCGACATGCCAGAATTAGAACGTCTTCAAGCTATATCATTTTCTTAAGTTAACAGAGCCTATTTTACCAACTATTATATTTATAGATTATTTCTGCAGTCATATATAGAATTAGTAAATTATTACTATGATCAATATTGTGAATTTTATTAACCTAAATTCAATTTATTGCAATTTCCTTCTTTATCTATGGAATCCAAATCAATGACGGTTTTGCCTTACCTATTTCTCAAGAGATGGATTATTCTGTTCCTATTGATTTCCTTTCCTCTGATGAGGAGGACAGTGTAGGTATTTTTAATAATTTTCTGAATGAACATAGAGATGTTGAAACAAAAACAGATGATGAAGACTTTACAGGCAAAGTTGATTCTGATCTATTTATTGAGCGGGTGAACTCACATGTAAACAAAGATAATCATACAGAGCATGCAAATGGTAAAGATTTGAAAAATGATAATAGTCTAAGCAAGTTGTTGGATGAATCTGAATCAACTGGTACTAGAAATAATAGTCCAAATTCATTGACTGATGTTTACAATAATCAGTATAGGACTAACAACGATTATGATGAATTAGAAAGTAAAAACATGGAACAAATCTTTAAAACAAATATCAATGATGAAAAATTGGCAATAATCAATTTTGATGATAGTTGGAAAAGTCAATATGAAAATGCAAGACCTTTCCTTGATGAGTATCAGTTCAAGGTGACATTTTATATTGTATGTGATTATATAAACGGAAAAAATAGAATGGCTTGGCAGCAGATTGAAACCTTACAAAATGAAGGACATGAAATAGGCTCCCACACCATGAGTCATGAGAATTTAGACCAAATCACGCAAGAATCTAAATACAATGAAATCGTACAGTCAAAGAAATGCATTGAAGATAAAGGATTCGCTCTTATTTCTGAATGTTTCAGCTCCTAATTATAAAGAACTTTCATGAAC
>JAKDMR010000004.1 GCA_030452275.1 Candidatus Nitrosocosmicus sp.
TGATCATATAAACAAAAAACCTGAAATCATTTACAATGATAAGCAATCTGATCCTGTTACTGACACTCTGGCATGCCCCTATTGCCCCGGATCTACCGGCGATTGCAACAATCTCGTATTATCTTTTGTGGTCAAGGAAGGGATATTGCAGAGACTATATGATACAACAGATGATGAGAATGAGAATTGGTCGATCCGAGTCTTTGAATGCACAAATCCCATCGTAACCGCGCATTCAAATCAACAGTATTCTGATAGACCATTTTATAGAGAGCCAGCATGTGGATATGACCTTATAATAGTTCCAACCCCAAAGCACGATATCGCTCTTTCGGAATTGTCCATTGATCAATGGACCAATTTGTTATTGGTGCTCCAGGACAGGGTGAGATGGTTGTACAGCCAGCGAGGTGTGACATATGTTGCCATATATGCTAGCCGTGGTACAAATGGGGGTAGTAAAATAAAACATCCTCATTTTCATATCACCACATTTTCATCAATCCCTCCGATCATTGAAAAAGAAGCAAAAACCTTTCACCAATCCATGAATGAAAGCGGAAGTTGTCCTGCATGTAATATGATAGAGTCTGAAATTAACGGTCCTCGACAATTGTTCTCTACTAATGGTTTCATAACTTTAGTTCCATGGGCACCCACATATAATTACGAATTTTGGATTTGTCCTCGCAAACATTCTACCTTTTTTTCAAAGGCAAGTCAGAAGGAGATAAATGATCTAGCCTTGGTGATTTGTTCATCTCTACGAGGCATGGATAAAATACTAGGCAAAACGGATTTTAGCATGGCATTTCATATCTCGCCTGAGAAGAAGAATAGTAGACAGTTACACTGGCACCTAGAAGTGTACCCTCTAATTTCTTCATGGTCTGGATTGGAAAGGGGATTTGGGATTTACGTAAACACACCAAATCCTGAAGATTCTGCTAAAATACTGGGAGAAGCTTCAAGAAAGGAATTAGCAAACTTGATTGGTGTGCATTAACTGCTTTTTGTAACAATATTAAAATATTGTATCTTTTAAGATGAAAATATAGAAATGTTTAGAGCCGGCGAATGGTTGTCAATTGCAGTTTTGGGTCTAGTTGTTTTATTTATATTCAACTCAATAGCCTTCTTTACTTTTCTGATTGGTCCTGAGGGGACGGGCCCTACAACCACAGTCGAGCCATCCACGGCATATCTTCAATTTATTTTCATGACGCTAGCACCGGCGATCGGACTTTCATATTTTACAAACGTATTATCTGAAGGATCACGGTTTTCCCCCATTCTGATATTAGCATCTGGAATTTGTTTAGTCTTTGGGATGGTCTACGTGACTACATTGATACCCATGATAACTCAAATTGATTTGCCTTCATGGGTTAGTTTTGCACCTTGGGTATTTTCTGTCTTTGGTATAATTTTGATAGCTATGGGTTACATAAACTATAGAAAGAGTGCCCATATTTCCGCCAAAAATAATGAGCTCTAACTACTAGAAAATGGTGATTTATTAGTCATGGCGCGAGATAAACAATCTTCTAGTAAAATTATAGGATCAAATCAGATAAATATTAACAGAAGGTTTGACACGCTGAAGATAGACAAGGAGTTCCTTCCAATTAGAATCAACAACCATAATTTAGAAACGATTTTTTCCAAGGATAATGAATTAAATAAAGCTTTAGCTATTGTAATAGGCACAAAGCCAGATTTCTATAAGCAAGCGCCCCTCTTAATAGAATCAATTAAGGAAGGTTTACCCTCATTTATTATTTTTACAGGACAGCATTACGATGAATTACTAGGTTATGGGATAAAGGAATTTGATTTGGAAAATTCAATAGTATGCGATTTACAGATTCGTGGGATTTGATGGAAAAATCTAGCGATTTGATCATGAAATTTGGGCACTTTAGATATTTGAAAAGAAGATACTCAGGCAATAGGATTCTACCGATTGTTCATGGAGATACGTTGGTGGCAGGAATTGCTACTTTGTCTTGGGTTTTTGGACTAGGACAAAAGGTCGGACAAAATGAGGCTGGGCTTAGGTCGATGAGTCCAACAGTTATCCAAGGTATAAAGATGAATGTAAATCCAACTTGGTCTGATGTAGAAAAATTTATTACCAATCAATTGTCTTCATCCTGGTTCTTAACGAGGTAAGAACCGTTTCCTGAACAAATTGATACTTGGGTATGTTCTTCAGGAACAAAAAAAAATTTTGTTCCTACAAAACTAAACAAATAGCATTTACTAAGAGAAGGGTATCCGGACGAAGATATTCACATAGTTGGGAATTCAGTTGTAGATGCTATTGCTATCAAAAGAATGAAAAAACCTGAGAATAGCATTTTTGAATTATATCCTAAATTGGAATCCGGAAACTGGATCAGAATGGATATCCATCGAAGGGAAAATCTAACGAACCATAGGTTTAATGCTATAATAGGCGGGTTGACTGATTTAATAAAGGATTCGGAATTTAAAGTTGTTTTAGTCTTATTAAATGCTACCATATCTGCATTGAACAGGTTTGATCTTTACAATAAACTTAGAGAACTAGAGAATGCTTATCCTGAAAAGTTTATGATGACTGAATTATGGGAAGAATATGGCCACGTTGTAGAATTCTTGGACAGTGGAAAATGCTGGGCAGAGATTACCGACTCGGGATCAATTCAAGAAGAATTGCTGTACTTCCCAAAAGTCAGCTCCTTTACCGTTAGATTCAATACCGATCGACCAGAAACGGTCTTTTACGCGAGAGGCAATCTTTTAGTTCCTCCGATGAACCGAATGTGGTTACCAAGAATGATTACCACAATATATGAAAAAGGAATGGATTATGGATTTGATTTTAAGAAGAAAAAACAAATTTATGGAAACCCTGGAGAAGTATCAAAAAAATAGTAAAATTAATGAAAAAAGAATTTGAGAATAGAGAAAATAACTTTTTTCCCTGGCTACATCAAAGGTTTAACTATTGGCACGAGAACGATGATTTTGACTATCTTTAGTTGAGTCAAAAGCAAATAGTTATATAATTATGAATTAGAAAATTTTTATTGCCCTCCGACACAAAGTTCAGGATTAATCTAAAAGAAGGTGTTTTCGAACTTGAAGGTAATGAATCTTTTGTAGATAAACATTTAGAAAAGTTTGAAGAAATTTTCAAGGTTGCTATTAAGGAGGTCATCATCAATAATAAGGATAATGTGCTTAATTACACAAATACATCATCTAAAGCAACTGTAAACAATGGACCAATCCCGCTGGAGAATTATTCTTCTCAGGAGTCTAGAACTCATTCATCGAAGAATAAAGACCTTCAAACTTCGGAGTATAATGATGTTCAAAGAGAATTATCCCTATCAGGCAAGTCCACAAAGCATTCTATTCCAAAGATCTCTATCAATATACCTCCATTGCCTGTGGATTTAAAACAAAATCATGAAAAAATTGGCCTCCGAGATTTTTATGCAGAGAAAAAACCAACAAATCACTACGAAAAAACTACTTTATTCGTCTTTTATTTAACCAAATATAATAAGCAACAGGAGATTAGATATGGGGAGATCCTCTCCTGTTATGAAGAAATCAACGAAAAAAAACCAAGTATCATTGACATTGTGAAAAATGCTATAAGGTACAAAGGATGGCTTGAGCCAGGTATCGAAAAATTATCAACTCGATTAACAATTTCTGGTGAGAACTTTATAAAATTTGATTTGCCAAAAACTTGATAAGATTCTTATTCAATATCTGTTTGACCTTACATCAAGCGAAATAAATTAAGCTCGCCACCAGTCAAAGCCTACAAATTTGATAGAATTGTCAGATAGATCAACAATAGCCAAAATGAACTGCTTTTTGACAGTGGTTGCAAGTCTACCTGCAAGCACTATATCAATGCTAGTAATATTGTCATTTTGTTTCAATACCTTTACAAGAAAGGGTGCGTGATCGATACCAGGTCCATGAATATAGACAGCAAAGTCGCAACCAAATTTTATACCTGGAGTAACAATATAACCTTTATCTCTCAAATTTTCAAATACTATGTACTTGACTTCAAAGTTTACATATTGCTTCTTACAAATTTTTAAAATCTCCCTTGTCTCAACATTTGTGGTAGAATCTTTGAAAATTTTGAGCCGATTTTTATTACAAAGATAGTATCCCTCAATTAGGTCGAGTACTAACGGCGCATCAAATTCAGAATTTTTAGGTTTAGATATGCCCAAAGGCTTACCAAAATATCCATCACCAAACAATGCTCTTGATTCTAGAATATCATGAATGAATATTCTGTTTTCGACTAGTTGACCAGTAAATGTGGGTATCAAATGCTTAAAGCTAGTATTGTAAAAGAGTTAGAAGCCTGTTGACATTTGTCGATCATCCATTCGATACCCTCTATAGTATCCTTGAACAAAATCAAATCCTTCTGGGAAGTTATTTTGTCTAGCGCTTTAATTGTCAATTCTCTGTGCTTTTTGTCTCCTTCAATTTCTATCCTTTGGACTTCGCTTGCTAATTCGATTGTATTTTCGGGTTTGATTGTAAGAGTTCTTGACATCACATTGATTTTGAACAGAATGTCTATTATTATGTCGACCGTATCTTTCAGCTGAACTTCGAAATCTTGTTTAATGACTTTTGGTTTGATATTTGACAATCTGAAGGCAACCCCACTGATATAACCAGAAATTTCATCAATAAAATATGCACTTTTCAAAAGGTCTTTCCATAAGTCATTAAACTTCCAATTGCTATTACCTCTCTAGTAATTTGCTTTCTCAGCATTATTATATCGTTTTCGATGACACTCATCTTATCAGAGGATTCTCTAATTCCATCCTTTTTATCCTGGATAATAGCATCCATCATTATTGCTAATTCTCGATATAAATTCAGAATCTTATTTGTCTCTTTTTGTAGTATTGCTGTTGTTTTCCTCTTAGATTGGACCTCTAGCTCACCGCTATACATTTATTGGTTACAAAAGATTGTTTGTTCATATAATTCTTTATTAAAAACAACTGAAAACTAATAAGCGGGGCCAAAACCTTAATTTAGCTGGTAGTTGGTGAAGTTTTCCTTGATTTCTATGAGATCCCTCAAAACAGAACTAGCAGTTTCCATACCTCCAGCTCCTTTCCCTATTATCGTTTGCGCACCAGAATGTTCTGATCTAAAAGTAACAGCATTCAAAGTCCCATTAACACATATTGGATCATCCTTTGAGATTGGGATGGGCTTAACGAAAAGACTATCCTTGTCGCAATTCGCAATCAATTTTAATGATTTCCCTTCCATTGTGGACTTAATTATGTCCTCTTGATCTACATTGGTAATTCCTATTCTGTCTACATCTTTTAACGTTACTTTGTATCCCATTATCCAGTTAGCCATTATGACTAATTTAGCTGCAGCGTCATCACCATCAATGTCCAAAGAAGGATCAGCTTCAGCATATCCTTTCTGCTTAGCATCATCGAGTGCCTCATTAAAATGCAATCCATCACCCATTTTAGTTAAGATATAATTTGTAGTCCCATTCAATATCCCTGTAAAGGATGTAATTCTATCTCCTTTTAGACAATGTTTTGCAAATTCCAACACGGGAGTACCTCCACCTACTGTTCCACTAAATCTCAACATAACGTTATTATATTCAGATAGTTCTACTAAGGAGGAAAAGGATAACGCTAATGGTCCTTTATTTACAGTAATTACATTCTTTTTGGTTCTTAATCCTGAAATTACGTGAGACAACCCTGGCTCGGCCGTAGTTAAGTTGGTGGGAGTAAGTTCTAGCAAGACTTCAGCGTCGATATTTTCAATAAAATTATCAGCATTAAATATGGTTTCAGAATACTTGCTGACTTCTCCATATTTTTCCTTAATTCTTAGAACCCTCTCCAAATCTAAGCCAGTTTGAGAATATGCAATTCCCCTACTGTCTATGCATGCAACAACCCTCGGTTTTATCCCATAATTCTTATATAATAAGTTCGAGCTAGAAATCAATAATCTTAAAAAACTTTGGCCTACAACCCCCATTCCACATACTATTATTCTCATTAGATTTGTCCTTTTATCATTATTATTGGAGAATATAATAAAATTTGTATTAGAAATTTATCAAATCAAGTTGGATAAATTAGGAATGGTAATAAAATACCGCCTAATACATTAATAAATGAAATTCTAGGTCTATATATTATGACCCTATCTGTGGATGGATTTGATATTGAAAAAACTAATGTTAAAGGAAATCATACCCCAAGTAACGGAGAAGATAATCACTTTGATGTTGTCATAATCGGTTCTGGACCAGCCGGATATACCGCATCTATCTACACTTCAAGAGCAAAATTAAGAACCCTCGTAATCTCAGGCAGTTTACCTGGTGGGCAATTGATGACCACTACCGAAGTTGAAAATTATCCAGGATTCCCTAATGGGATAAATGGGCCAGAGTTGATGATGTATATGCAAGAACAATCAGAAAGATTTGGAACTACCATGCTAATAGACGAAGTCACAAGAGTGGATTTTAATTCTAAACCATTTAAAATTTTTACTGGTTCCTCAGCTTACACCTCTGATTCAGTATTAATTAGTACGGGCGCTACCCCTAGAAAGTTGGGAATTAAAAGCGAACAAGAGTTTTCTGGAAAGGGCCTATCTTACTGTGCGACTTGTGATGGGCCATTTTTTAAGAATCAAGACATTGTAGTTGTGGGCGGTGGGGATACTGCTCTGGAAGAAGCAACATTTTTGACCAAATTTGGTAAAACCGTTAAAGTTGTTCATAGACGCGACAATCTACGTGCAAGCAAAATTTTGCAAGAACGAGCCTTTGAAAACCCTAAAATCGAATTTATTTGGAATTCATCGATTATGAATGTTAAAGGAGACAAGAAAGTCTCATCCGTAGTGATTAAGAACACTAATACCGATGAAGAAAAAAATTTAGAGGCAGGCGGGCTTTTTGTTGCGATAGGTCATGAACCAAATACAGCTGTCTTTAAGGGACAAGTGGATCTGGACGAAAAAGGATACGTATTAGTAAAGAATGGCACTAGGACGAATATCGAAGGTGTTTTCGCAGCAGGCGATGTTCATGACTTTAAATACAGGCAAGCGATTACCGCTGCTGGATTTGGGTGTATGGCTGCCTTAGACATTGAAAAATGGCTGTCTGAAAAAAGGAGTAGATAATAAAACCCTCCTATTTTATTTTTATTCCACAATAGGCAAAAGTGGATTAATGTTATCCTTTATTGTTACTGGTATGCTAGTTTTGGCAAAAAGCTATTGTTTTTCAAATAATTTTCAAATTCATCGTCTGTAAATACCGACTGTTCGGTGTACAAACTTTTGAACTTGCGACCATCGTCAGCAAATATGCCCACAAAAACTTGATTCTTGGCTGTAGACTCTGAAGCTCGTTCGATCATACTGGCAAGAACAGAACCAGAAGAAGGCCCAACCAACATATTTTCATTCATCGCAATTTGCTTTACCATTCTAAATGATTTGTCGTTGGTTGCTGTATACCAATCATCAACGACTTCTTCTCGCCTCAAGAAAAGCTCAGGTTTTGCGGATTCTTCAAAGTTTCTTAACCCTTGGAGTAAATGATTTCTCTGTGCTTGAACCGCAACTACTTGGATTTCATTATCCTTTTCTTTTAAGAATTTTCCAGTTCCAGTAATAGTACCTCCAGTTCCAGCTCCGGTGAAAAAATGAGTTATTTTTCCATTGGTTTGTTCCCATATTTCAGGTCCAGTACTTTGAAAGTGTGATAGATAATTAGAATCATTTTCGTACTGATTTGGCATATAGTAAACATCTGGTCTAGGTTTAGAAATTGCGTACGCAAGGGCTATGCTCTGATCCGTACCAGCACCTACTCGCGGGCATAAATCATCTGAAGTCTCATGTAAAGTAGCTCCCAATTTTCTAAGAATATCCTTAGTTTCTGTACTTACTTTTTCAGGAATTACAATCTCTACTTTATAACCCAAATAAGATGCGATTCCTGCTAAAGCAATGCCGGTGTTACCTGATGTAGGTTCAATAATTATGCTTTTATCCTTTCTAAGAATTTTTTTTTCTTCAGCATTTTTTATCATCCAATACGCTGCTCTGTCTTTTACTGATCCAAAGGGATTATACCATTCAAGTTTTGCGTATATCTTTACATTATCGGTTGAAAAGCTTTTCAATTGTACCAATGGTGTATTTCCGATTCTTTCAGTTACATTATTAGAATCTGAATAAGTGGTCGAAGTCGTCATCCTACTTTGCCTTTTTGATTGTAAATTCTAAATCATTGTTTGACTTGTTTAACGATAACAATTCATGACCGTTCCTATTAACCCATCTGGATATGTCTTCCTCAGAATCTGGATCGTCAGAAACTACTTTTAACAAATCACCTTTGGTCATACGTTCCATTTCAATTTTAGTTCTAAAAACTGGCTCAGGACAATAAAGGCCCCTTACGTCAATGGTTTTCATACTGGACTTTATGTTATCGTCAGGATTAGAAGACATAGTTAAATAAAAGCATTTTAACTTAATTAAATGTTTTTGCGAAATTTACTAGGGATTATTTATTGATTTCAGTTTGTAGTCCCCAATAATTCCTTAATTTTAATGGACTTGAAAGTGAATATTTGATGGTGATTGCAGTAAACATTTAAGTCCTGGATATTAGCCAACTCTTCAGAAAATGGAGTTGATTTAAAGTCAGAATGAGAAGGATCGAAATAAATAGACTATTCCCTTCAATATCTTAATATTATGTATGGACAAGGAGAATGATTTGTGTTATGCTTGTTATCTTTGACGTAGAAGGCGTATTGCTAAACGCAGAATATTTACCAATTTTGGCAAACTTATTTGGCCCAGAAAAGGAGAAGGAAATTTGGGATATAACCAACAAAGGTATTCGCGGCGAAATTAATTGGGAGGAGGGCTTAAGGGAAAGGGTTCATGCATTAAGAGGCGTAGATTATGATCAAGCCTCAAAGATAGCTCAGAATTTGGAAATTATGCCAGGAGCAAGGGAATTATGCTCTTTTTTAAAAAGTCTTGGTTGGAAGCTAGTGGCCGTTTCTGGAGGGTTTAACATCATAACTGATAGACTATATTCAGAACTAAATATCGATAAAATATTTTCTAACGATCTTATCTTTAAAAACAACAAACTTGTGGACGTTACTATAAGAGTTACCTCGGACAAATCTGCATCAGTAAGGTCGTATGTAGAAGAGAATGGCTTTTCGAGAGACGAAATCGTAGTAGTCGTGGATGGTGCTAACGATTTGAAGTTGTTTGATTTATCTTCTTTTACGGTTGGATTTTGTGCAGTGGACGTAATCCGTAACAAAGCAGATATGGTTATTGACAAGAAGGATTTGTCTTTGTTAATCCCAATAATAAGAGAGAAATTCCAGATAAAGATTAATTCATAATAAGAAAAGAATGTGTGATTCTTTTTTTGATTTCCATATTCCCAGTACAGATTAATAAAAATATTGAACCTAACGACGACTTATCGAAGATAATTATTGAATCATTACAATCCAACAATTTACAGATGTGTGATAATGACATAATCGTAGTGGCTCAAAAAATAGTATCAAAATCGGAGAATAGATTGCGGGATTTAAGAGACGTAATTCCTTCTCCAAAATCGATTCGATTGGCTCAGTTCCACAATAAAGATCCACGATTGATTGAATTAATTTTAAGTGAAACCACTAAAATCATTCGCATCACAAAAAAACATTTGATAGTTGAGACCAAACATGGATTTATTTGCGCTAATGCAGGAATTGATCAAAGTAATGTTTCAGATGATTCACAACAGGTCCTCTTATTACCTGAAAATCCTGATATTTCTGCGAGAAACATGAGGAAATCGGTTCTAGATATTTCCGGAAAAAGAGTTTCTGTAGTTATTGCCGATACTTTTGGTAGACCTTTCAGAACGGGTCAAACCAATATTGCAATCGGGATAGCCGGCATTACCCCTTTAAAAAGTTATATAGGGATGAATGATGAGTATGGAAAAAAATTGTTGGTAACAGAAATTGCCATAGCGGATGAATTTGCGGGTGCCGCTGAACTTGTAATGGGTAAGACTTTAAAGACGCCAGTAGCTATTATACGCGGCTATAATTTTGAAGTACGTTTACCTGAGGTTGACGACGAAATTAGCATAAAGACCCTCTTGCGCAGTGAACATGACGATTTATTTAGAAACCATAATAATATGATTCATTACTCTGATTGAATCAATCTAACATTGCAAAATAATTTATTTCCAATACTTTTATCTCATCCCCATGGATGATATTGTTGAGGGAATATTAAATAAAAATAAAAGAATTATTGCACAATCAATTTCAAAGATAGATGATGAGGATCCATTATCCCATGAAATATTAAGAAAAATATATCCAAAAACTGGCAAAGCGGTAACTATAGGATTTACGGGTCCTGCTGGTGCAGGCAAGAGTACTCTTATCGGAAAACTGATTTCTTATTTCAAGAATTTTGGATTCAAGATATCTATATTGGCAGTAGATCCTACTAGTGCTATTTCAGGGGGTGCTATTCTTGGTGACAGGGTCCGCATGCCTACAACGATGGACGATGACGATATTTTCATGAGGAGTTTGGGTTCAAGGGGAGCATCTGGCGGGATTTCTAAATCACTAAGAAGTATAATTCGAATTTTGGATGCAGCTGGGTATGACTTAATAATCGTAGAAAGCGTTGGAGCTGGCCAGCTAGAAATCGAAATTTCAAAGGTCGTAAATTTAACAGTTGTAATTTTCAATCCCAATACCGGCGATAATGTACAAGCTGTAAAAGCAGGATTAACGGAGATTGGAGACGCATATATCGTGAATAAATCGGATATAGAAGGCTCAAATACATTATATTTGACCCTCCTAGATCTCATAGGTGAGTTACCTAGAAAACCATTAATTTTTAAAGTATCAGCTCATTCTGGGGAGGGACTAGCTGATTTGTCAAAAAAATTAATAGATTTAATCAAAACAGATGATTGGATTTCAAAAAAGAAGGAAAAAGAAAGAGAAGATTTGAAAACAGAGCTAAAATTGATGGTATTAGATGAAGTGAGAGAAAAGTCATTGCAAGTGTTGAACTCAAAAAGCATGGAGATAAACAAGTTAGTCGATTCCATGATCGACAAGTCAAAGGATCCATATACAGCAGCAGAAGAATTATCTTTATTAGTATTTTCTAATAAATGATATGGTATGAGCGAAGATAAAAATTCAGTAAAGACTGATTCTAATATTCCAGTAAAAAAGTATTATACGCCTGTCGATATCAGGAAAGTAAATGAATCTGACCCAGGTACGTATCCATATCTGAGGGGTATATACCCTACTATGTATAGGGAACGCCATTGGACAATGCGTCAGTATAGTGGATTCGGTAGTGCGGAGGAGACAAATAACAGGTTCAAGTTCCTATTAGGTCATGGTCAGACAGGATTGTCTCTGGCCTTCGATTTACCTACTCAAACAGGAAGAGATTCCGATAATCCTCAATCGGAAGGTGAGGTTGGTAGAACAGGCGTAGCGATAAGTTCTATAGATGATATGCTGACCTGTTTTAAAGATATTCCGCTTGATAAAGTAAGTACCTCTATGACTATTAATTCCACCGCTGCAACTCTGCTTTCATTGTACATTACAGTTGCAGGATCACAGGGTATATCGCCTTCCCAAATTAGAGGGACAACACAAAACGATATTCTAAAAGAATATCATTCTCGAAATACTTACATTTATCCCCCACGACCGTCACTGAGACTAATTGGGGATATGATACAGTATTGTTCAACTGATGTTCCTCAATTTTACCCGATAAGTATTTCCGGGTATCATATTCGTGAAGCAGGTTCCAATGCAATTCAAGAACTAGCTTTCACTTTTGCAGATGCTATTGAGTACATTAATACCTGCATGGATAGAGGATTGGACATAGATAATTTTGCACCTAGGCTGTCTTTTTTCTTTTGTTGTACTATGGAATTTTTAGAGGAGGTTGCTAAATTCAGGGCCGCAAGGGTTATTTATTCTAAGATTATAAAAGAAAGATATCATGCCAAAGATCCCAAATCTTCTCACCTGAGATTTCATGTTCAAACTAGTGGGGAAAGCTTAACGGCTCAACAAGTTGACAATAACATTATCAGAGTTACAACTGAAGCACTGGCTGCAGTATTGGGCGGATGCCAGTCTTTGCATACAAATTCCAGAGACGAAGCCTTGGCTCTGCCTACTGAAGAGTCTGTTAAGATTGCTCTACGAACACAGCAGATTCTGGCTTACGAAACTGGAGTTACAAAAACGGTTGACCCGTTGGCAGGTTCTTATTACGTGGAATATTTAACTGAGCAGATTATAGATGGGGTAAATTCGTACCTTGATCGAATAGACAAGATGGGTGGAGCATTGGCAGCTATCGAACGAAACTTTTTCCAGGAAGAAATTAGAAAAAATGCTTATTCCCTAAAAAAAGAAATTGATAACAATGAGAGAACAATTGTGGGGGTAAACAAGTTTACGGACCAAAGAGACGTAGAGCCAAAATTGGCTATAGTTGACCCTCAATTGGAAATAAAACAAGTAAATAGGCTAAAGGAATTTAAAAAGTCTCGCGATAATGTTAAGGTCCAAAACCAGATTTCATCCTTATTATCGGCAGCCGAAAAACCAGATGTTAATTTGATGCCCTATCTGATAGCATGTGTTAAGAACAAGGTGACCCTTGGCGAAATAAATACCACATTTAAAGATATATTTGGGATCTATGTACCAAAAATCTCTTTTTAATTGTTTATCTATTATTCATCTTTACTCTCATATAGTTTTAGATAGTCTTGATTGTTACTCATAATGATGTTGAATACTTTTCTGCCGACTTCAGACTTTTTATCTAATTTTAATTTGGCTTTCTTTCCAATTTGATTGCTTATTAGTAGCTCATCTCCTAAAAATAGATTAACCTTTTTTCCAATGTGCATTTCATCAACTAGCAAATAAATCCTTGATCCAGATTCGGTGATACTAAATGCTACTTCATTACCAATGAGTGGAACTTTCGCTTCAACATCAATCTTAACTCCTAAGATTTTTTCTATTTCCGAAATAGTTGAACCGCCTCTACCGATTATTCTAGGAATTACGTCTTTACTAACCATTATTCTAATCTTATCATTTGATATGATTTTGATTTCGGCCTTGGAGTCAAATTTGCCTATAACTTCTCTTATTTTGGATTCTGCCAATTTATTTATCTTGTTGTTTCTTTCTTTATCGGTTTTTTTATCTATATTTTTCAAAGGGATAATTATGTTTTCTTCTCCATATGAGTAAATTTCATATTCTGTTTCCTTTGAAAAAAAGTCTCTGATCTCAACCACAGGTCTAGCAAGGTCTTGTTCCACCATTCCTGCAGGAACTTTAACTGTCAAATTTAATTCATATATTTTTTCAATCTTGCCTCCGTGAATAAATATTACTGTGTCTATTACATGAGGTATCATACCTAATTCTATCTTGCCTATAAAGCGTTGAATCGCATCCAATGCTTCATTAGCGTGTATTACTCCTATCATGCCGATACCTGTAAGTCTAAGGTCTGCAAATAGTTCAAAATCCTTTATTCGCCTTACTTCATCAAAGATGGTGAAGTCTGGTCTAACAAGCAGTAGAATATCCGCAACCCTTTCATACCCATTCTTAAATGATCCATACTGGATCACATTTTCAGGCACCTGCAGATCTCTAGGTGATTCAAGAGTCTTGACGAGTTTATTATTCTGGACATAGTGTTCTGCGATACTACTTGCAAATGTACTTTTGCCAGAACCAGGCCTGCCTGCTATCAAGATTCCCTCCGCTTCTTTTGACAGTCTATTTACTAAGCTAATATCTAATTGGTAGTCTTCCAAGGACAGTTTCTTTATCGGCCTGACTGCAGTAATTTCTATTTTGTTTGACACAGGTGGCTGAGTTATGACAATTCTCAAATTCTTATACATTACCACGTAACATCCGTCAAACGAAATTTCTATATTTGATATTTTTTTATTGTTTTCAGTCGAAAATAAGAAATTCATAATTTCATTTAAAGTTTGTTTGTCCAATTTAGTTTCCGATATTTTCTCTAAGGTAAATTCTCCTGGAGTACCTTTCTTTGCTAACGGTTCTACACCTTCAATCAGATGAACGCTCATTGATTTCTCATCAAAGTAATTTTCTATATTAAAAGATGCAGAGACCGGAGAGCGTACATGAACGCTTGGTATGCCGGTTGCGTTGGCAGCTAAATGTTGTATGTAATCAGCTGTAAATAATGTCGCGTTCTCTTTTTCAGCTATCTCGGCAATGATGGCATCTATTCTCCCATTCTTGGCCAGCTTTATGTCTTCTAAATTGGGCTTTTCCCCGTAAACTCTGAGTAAGATGTTATTTTGGCTAGATTTTTCTCTAATCTTTCTAAGTTCTGCTAGTCCTAAGAACCCATGTTCTTTCTGTTTACATGCTTGCGACTGCAGCTCGTCAATTGCAGCACGAGGAATTATGATTTCAAAATTTTCATCAATATCTTTACTATTAATTTTCTGACTTATATCGCCATCTATTATGATACTTGTATCCAATACAATTTTTTTCTTCAAATTGACTATGATCAGATCATTCACCAGATTCTTAAAAAAGGTTACTAGGCGAAAGATTTCCCAAATAAATTAGAATGCGCAAATTTGCTTACCACGTTGCATTTGCATTCTCTGATCAAATCCTTTGATTATTATTGTTTTAAATTTAGAATAGTGATCCCTGTGGCTTAAAATATACTATAACATCAAAACTGCTTCGAAAAGATTCCTGAGCTTGAATTTTCCCCGATATTAATTTTTCTTATGCTTATTCGTTCACTATTTGTGTTTTATTTCTTCTATGTTTATATGATAATTATTCCTAAACTGAATTTCTTATACCCTTTATTTTGATTCCTTTGCGGACTGCCCGGATTTCTAAGATTGTACAATATAATGCAAGTGAGCTAAATTTCCTTTCAAATTTACTCCTCAATTGTAACATTATCGGCGATAAAATATGAAACCAGTTCATCATTGTTTTCATATCCTACAACTAATCTCGATGAAGAAAATCCGTCATCAATATCTGGCACTATGAAAAAATCGGTATTCATAAATATTAAATGATCTAGAAATATTCTTGCAAAATCATTCGAATCCACGCTAATTATTTCGCCGTTTCGTATGTCTTGATCAACCAAATAAATATCCAAGTCATCATAATTCTCACCCCCCTCTGAAAAATACAAATATTTCATCTGGTTGAAGAATCAAATTGTTTAGTTGTTGTAGACTGTTATAATACTCCTCAATACTATTGGTATCGTCATTTTCTATAACTTGATAATCAAAGTCGATTTGAATTTCCTTATTATTATTTGATAAAGTTACTGTACATGGAGTTTGTTCATCAATTCCGAGTGAATTTGAACTAGTACCGTCAAGGGTATTACAAAATATACCTAACGGTATACTTGAAATGTTACCTAAAGTTGCATTGGAAGCAAATCTATCAAGAATAATAGGATCTAATTGTACTTGCCTCTGGTTTTGGTTTAATGCTGGAAAGGAAATAACGTCTTTATTATAGATCTTGGTCGAATTACTAGCAGAAACATTTAAGATTTCTATGGAAGCATTAACCTGGGATGCGTTATCATTTGCATTGAGTGTGTTGTTTGATTTGGATATATTTTGACTAGCAAAAGTTTGAAAGTTAAATTCGACACTAGTTATAGTTATCAGAATTAAAATGACGAAAATCCATACACCAAATAGTAATGACTTTGACATTTTTGATCTAATCATATACGCAATTAATCCTTGTCTTTCTTATAGTTATTGCCAATTATTGTAAAAAGCGTAAATAATATTGAAATAGATGAATATGAAAGAAATCCAAATCTATGGATACGAAACCAATCTAGTGATAAGGTGATTTATCTAACATTTATGATAAGGTGAATATTTTAGAAGAGTGTATTTATCTACTTAATATTAATATGACAGAGGTCCACAAATTATTCTGTATTTTGTAGAATCTGATGCATCTTGAATGATCTGCAGGTCAGGTCAAAACTCCAAATTTACTGAAAATTCAAATTTTCTTAAAAGAGTAGTTGTTAGAATTTATAATCCATTGATACACATCTAACTTTGGCTATTCAATATGCCACAATGGAGTGAGATTGGTATATTTTCATCCTGTAATGATTGATAATATAATTTAACGAATATCGCCTAAGGTTTTGTCTCAGGTATATCCAAAAAAAATGATTAGGAGAAATGTAAGCTTTAAATTATATTATTGAAAGTCCATGGTACTCTAGTTTAATTGAGTAAATTGGAATTGAAAAATATAACTAAATCCTTTTCAGTGAATTCATCTTCAGGTGAAAGGAGAAAGGTTTTAGCTATAGATAATGTAAATTTGTCAATTGAAGAGGGGCAATTTGTATGTTTTGTGGGTCCATCTGGTTGTGGTAAGTCTAGTCTACTTAACATTATTGCAGGTTTAGATAAGCCATCTGATGGAGAATTAGTTCTTAACGGACAATCTGTGCTTGGAACTGGCCCAGATCGCATTGTGGTATTTCAAGAGAATGCTTTGTTCCCATGGCTAACTGTTATTGACAATGTTGAATTTGGATTAAAAATGGTTGGGGTTGAAAAAGAAAAACGAAACAAAATTGCATTGCATTACCTTGAAATGATGGATTTGAGCAAATTCTCTAAATCCTATACATATCAGCTCTCGGGCGGGATGAAACAGAGGGTGGCAATTGCACGTGCTTTAGTAATGGACCCAGACATACTGCTGATGGACGAACCCTTTGCTGCACTCGACTCACAAACTCGTGATCTACTATTAGTTGAACTTCAATTGATTTGGGCCAAAACCAGAAAGACAATAATATTTGTAACTCATAATATATCTGAGTCAATATGCCTCGGTGACAGGGTTGTGGTATTCACAAAGAGACCAGCTCGTGTTAAGAAGGAGATTCAAATTGATTATAGGAGACCAAGACTAACAGAAGATTCTAATTTATTTGAGTATAATAGGCTAGTCCTTGATGAATTAAAGAGTGAAATAACCCAACACAAAAAAACAGTCTAATAGACTTTGCAGTCCTAAACTATTTTCTTCAAAACTTCGATCCCTTCATCAAAACTATTGGGTGAGGTAATCAGAATATGATCAGTTTCTTTATGAACTTCTCTTAAAAATTCTAGGAAATCATCTTGATATTTACTCCAATCCAAACCTATTATAGATGCGGCCCTTTCATTCTTTACCGAAGGTACCATAATGCAAGGGATAAGTTCGATATGATTGGGTTCTATTAGATCTTTCAAATCTCTGATCTCATTGATTGAATTTATTGATTGTGTAATAAATCTGTGGGGTTTTGAATTTACTTTTTTATTAAATACTCTATGATTTGAAATCTTATTTGGTATAGATAAATCAAGATCTATTAGTTTGTCAAATCCCATAGAAGTTAAAAGCTTGACTACATCCGTGGGAGTTGAAAGCGAGGTTGTTTTATCCGATTCTTCAAACGCAGGTTTATCACCATGAATAAATAAAATCGAACCAATTTTTAAGATTACAGCATCCGTTACCATTTGGATTATAGAGTTCATGTTTCTATCTCTAGTCCTCACGCTACAACTTATGTTCAAGTTTATGTTTGTTAGACTATTCATTATTATTTGGGCTGCATGAATACTTGAAAATCTGGGCATACCTAGTACAGAATCAGTTATATGGATGTGTTTTGTGAAATTAGAAATAATTTTTGCCCTGTTTAGGAATTTGTTCAGTTCCTGATTCAAAAGTGTAATATTTATTCTATTACTATTCAATATTTTTGGAGGATTTAATTCATAAATTGGATTCATTTTATAGTTTAGGTAAAAGAGGATGATTACAGTAAAAAAGGTTTTTTAGATAATATTATTATCATAGCTCATAGTTTTGATTTCTGAAAAAGAATTCATTGAACTTGTCCTTGAGAAAAGCAACACCGTAGTTGATTTTAAAAATATTGATTTAAGAGGAGGGGTAAACTTCGACACGCAACTATCTGGCGTGCTTGTCATAATTCATTTTAATCATGAAAATTCTCCAACTGTCATATTTACCAAACGAAGTTCAAATCTAAGGAATCATGCAGGGGAAATTTCCTTCCCAGGAGGTAGAGTTTCTGACCAAGATCTTTCTATTATAGAAACCGCAATCAGAGAGACTTATGAAGAAATCGGGCTCTCGATTCAAAAAGAGGAAATCATTGGATCTCTTGCTCCCACAAATACCTATACAACAAAAATCCTCATTTATCCGTTTATTGTGATACTAGGTAAATTATCAATTCCCTTCGAACCTAACGAAGAAGTAGAAAAAGTCATTGAAATACCAATTGAGATTTTACGTGATCGAATAACTATCGATGAGGAACACTCAAGTAGCGACAATCAGATGTTTAAATTAAATGTGGATGACTATTTAATCTGGGGGGCAACTGCCAGAATATTAAAAAATTTATTGGACTTGGTTTATCCTCTATAGGAAATTCATGTTGGGTCGATCTTAGTCATATCCAATGTCAGTTAATATATTAATGAATTTATCGCTAAATTCTTTTGTTGACAACTTGCCGCCTATGTCAATCGTTTTAATATTCTTGCTGAACAAATCATCAACTGCTTTCTCTATTTTGATTGATTGAGCCGTCAGGTAACTATCCTGGTATTTCTCACCTAGCCAGTCAAACATCATCTTGAGTGCAAGTATAAATGATGTAGGGTTGGCCACATTCTTTCCTGCTATATCAAAAGCAGCACCATGCACCGGTTCGAACATTCCAAAGTCTTTTCCAATATTTGCAGCAGGAGCTAATCCAATGCTACCAGTAATTTGCGCAGCTTCATCTGAAATGATATCTCCAAATAGATTGGTGGTTAAAATAGTGTCAAATCGATTTGGATTTCTAATTAATTCCATAGCACACGCATCAACGTACATTTGCTCAAATTCAATATTGGGATATTCTTTGGCAACCTCTTTTGAAACATCAATAAAAAGTCTATCACTTAGTCTTAGTACATTTGATTTGTGAACAATAGTTACTTTCTTTCCCTCTCTTGAATTTGCGATCTTAAACGCATGCTCTGCAATACGTCTGGATGCCGCCCTGCTAATCTTCCTTAGGGATATTACAGTGTCGTCGTCAGAATAAAATTCCCAACCCAAGTACAAATCCTCTGTATTCTCTCTGACAGTAATTAGGTCAACATTGTTTGATATAGATGGAATATTAGGGTAGTTTTTGGATGGTCTTATATTTGCATATAAATCAAAATATCTTCTCAATACTAGGACAACGTCCGCAGCTGATTCTCCCACAGGAGATTTTAGACATGCTTGAGAGTTTTTAATCTTTTCAAAGGTATCATCTGGGAGTGGATTGTTATACTTTGATTTAGCGTTATCACCTGCTTCTACTCTTGAAATATTGAATTTTATCGATGTTGATTTGTCATGTATATTTGTTAAAACGCTGTATACAGATTCTGACAACTCAGGACCAATACCATCGCCCTCTAGAAGGGATATATCATAAATAGTCATTCATATGTCTCTCCTGATCAAGAATGTAGTTATTTGCTAGGCCCTCCAGTCTGAATCATTTTTTTTAACATTGTTTTATTTATAGCATCGATCATCGCCTGAACAGATGCAACTACAATATCTTCTCCTGATTTCCTAGATGAAATAATGTTTCCTTCCTTATCCTCTACTTTGATGGATACCTCGGCTAATGCATCCGAGCCCCCAGTAATTGAATCAAGCTTATATTCTCTTATTTTGATATTTGCAATACCATGGGCAATAGTTTGTATGGCCTTTAATGCTGAATCAACTGGTCCAACACCTGTCTCTGAAGCGATGAAATCCTTGCCATGAATATTAAGTTTGACCACTGCGGTTGGAATAATATGAAGTCCAGTAACTATATGAAAATCATTAAGTTTAAAATTCTCATCGAATTTCGTGTTCTTTAAGACTTCTGATGCAATGGATAACAAATCAGAGGTAGTTATAGATTTTCCACCATCTGCTATCGATTTCTGTTTTTCTACAATTTCTTTAAGTTGCAAATCCGAAGCTGTAATTCCAAACTCATCGAGGATTGCTTTGATACCATGTGCACCAGCATGTTTACCTGCCTGCATCCATCTCTTTCTACCTACTAATTCAGGGCTGATGGGCTCATAGGTCAAAGGATTATTGATAATTCCATGTGTATGTATGCCTGATTCATGCCCAAAAGCATTCTCCCCTATTATGGCCTTATTGGGTTGGACTATGATTCCCATAGCACTAGAGACAAACTTTGATACATCGTACAATTGTTCGGTTTTAATGTTATGAGGTATTTGATAAAGGCACTGACATGCCATTACTAATTCTTCTAATGCCGCATTGCCTGCTCTCTCACCTAATCCATTTATAGTAACATGAGCACAAGCCGCACCTGCTTGAAATCCGGCTATGGAATTTGCAACAGCCAATCCAAAATCATTGTGACAATGTACACTAACAGGTAATCCGGTTACCTCTGCTACGCCTGATACCAATTTTGAAATATATTGCGGAGTCGAATAGCCAACTGTGTCGGGAATGTCGATCCTATCGGCGCCAGCCTCAGCAACTGATCTAAATATTTTGTTTAAGAATTGTATCTCAGATCTAGTAGCATCTTCGGCGGAAAATTCTACAACCAATCCATGTTTTTTTGCATATTCTACTGCGTAAATGGCCCTTTCCAACACTTGCTCCCTTGTCATCTTTAATTTATACTGTAAATGTATATCAGATGTTGCAATGAATGTATGAATATATTTTAAATCACTTTTGAGTGCGACGTCAATATCGTTTTGTGTCGTACGCGCTAAACCACAGACTTCGGCTTTCAATCCTTGTTTCATTATTTTTTTTATAGCTTCTACTTCTCCTGGCGAGACTACGGGAAATCCCGCTTCAATTGCATCTACTCCCAATTCGTCCAGCTTAACTGCTATTTCTAATTTCTGATCCGGAGAAACAGTTACTCCCGGGGTCTGCTCACCATCCCTCAAGGTTGTATCAAAAATTCTGATTTTCTTTTTGTTCTCAGAGGTCATCATTTACAGCTCCTCTAGGCAATGCAGAAACACCAGTTCTGGCTACTTGGATTATACCATAACTTGAAACAAGATTCTTGAATGCATCAATCTTGTCTGGAGTCCCGATTATTTCTACAGTAATAGTTTCGTTACTAATGTCCATTATGTTACCTCTGTATATAGTAGCAAAATTTGCAATTTCTATCCTGGTAGTGGGATCTTTGGCGTTCATCTTTATCAATGCCAACTCTCTATAAACAGCGTTCTCCTTGTTTAGTACATTGATTTGAATTACATCAATCAATTTTTGTAATTGCTTTACTAGTTGCTCTAGTGTTTTAACATCCGATACTGTGGTAATAGTCATCCGCGATAAGTCAGGTTTTTCGGTTATTCCTACAGTAATACTTTCGATATTGAAATTCCGGGACCTAAATAGATTGGTAATTCTAAAAAGGACTCCGGGTTTATTTTCGACAATGACTGACAGAATATACATCTTGTTTTCATTGTCATCATCAAAAATACTGATCTTATTTTTTTGCATACTTTATCATGCTCCAATAATCATGTCTTTAAGGCCAGTTCCTGGAGCCACAAACGGGTATACATCTTCATCCGGATCTATTGGTATGTCGATTACGGTAGCGATGTCTGATTTAATGGCAACTTTAAGCGACTTTTCTAATTCATCCATTGAACCCACTCTATGTGCTTGGGCACCATATGATTCCGCCAACTTGCAATAGTCAGGACAATTCTTTTGGTGCACACCACTATATCTCCTATTATAAAAAGTTCTCTGCCACTGGGCAACCATCCCTAACATTTGATTATTAAGTAAGAATACAATGACTGGCAATTTTTCTAAGACAGAAACTGCAAGTGAATTTTCTGTCATGCTAAATGATCCATCCCCCGCAATATCCACTACGGGTATATCATTTCTCGCTGCCTTAGCTCCTATGGAGGCTGGAAATCCAAATCCCATTGTCCCTAAACCGGTAGAGCTGAAAAATGTCCCAGGAGAAATAACATCAAAGTGTAATGAAGCCCACATTTGACATTGTCCAACCTCCGTGGTTACTATTCCATCTGCAGGCAAAATTTCGCGCAACTTCTTTAAGGCTTTCTTGGCTGTAATTTCTCGAGAATAATCCTTGATACTATCTTCATAATAATTTACTAACTCCCTTTTCCTTCCTAACCATAATTTGGAAATTTCTTCGTTGGTTCTTAAATTCTTTGGGATAAGCTTTATGAGACTCCTTAAAGATGATTTAACGTCTCCAATTACTGCAGCATTCACGGATTTGTTTTTCCCAATTTCAGCCGGATCGACATCAAAATGTATTACGTTAATATCCTTACCGAATTCATCAAATCTTCCCACAGTCCGGTCCGAAAACCTAGCTCCTATTGCAAGAATACAATCTGCTTCTTGTACCATCTTATTAGCTTCTGCATGGCCATGCATACCTATAGGACCAAGTGCCAACGGGTGATTCTCAGGAAATGCCCCCTTACCCTTGAAAGTAGTTACCACGGGTATTGAGAGTAACTCTGCTAATGCCTGTAATTCAGAGAAGGCGCCAGAAAGGATTACACCTCCGCCTGCCATAATCATGGGCTTTTCGGCCTTAAGTATCATTTCACAGGCCTTGTTTATTTCTGATAAATCTGCATCAACTATAGGATTATAACCTCTTACCTTGATATATTCAGGAAATTCCATCTTCGTAACTTGTTGCTGCACGTCTTTAGGTATGTCTATTAATACTGGACCAGGTCTGCCACTTTCTGCAATATAAAATGATTTTTTAACCATTTCAGGTATTTCGCTTGCGACTCTTGGTTGAAATGCATATTTTGTAACTGGGTTAGTAACACCAATAATGTCTGTTTCCTGGAACGCATCTTTACCGATCATAGGTAAAGCAACTTGGCCAGTCACTGCTATAATCGGAGATGAATCTGCATAAGCTGTAGCTATGCCAGTAACAAGATTTGTGGCACCGGGACCCGAAGTTGCAAAACATACCCCTGCCTTCCTCTTAATCCGAGCATAACCGTCAGCCATATGTGCAGCAGATTGCTCATGTCGGACCAAAATATGTCTAATTTTAGAATCTACCAAAGCATCGTATATTGGTAGATTTGCTCCACCTGGGAGGCCAAATATGTAATCTACCTTTTCTTTTTCTAACGCTGCCATTAAGGCTGCGGCACCAGACATTTCACTCATGATTGATACAACTCCTATTGATAAAATCTAAAATTATAATAGTAAAAAACCTTTAACAAATAATATTTTTCTATTTGCCATATCACAATTTATTGTTTTAATTGATCCCATTCATTATTTATAAACAAAGTTAATTTATAAATTTTGTTAGGATCAAATGACTTATCCTTTATTACTTGTCGTGGATTTAAAGCACTAAATCGACACTGTTTTGTCCCTAGATTTCTCCCTATTCGCCTCTGTAATTGTAGTTGTGCTGTTATATTGATTATATGCCTCCTTTACTGTAGAATTTTCATGTACAATAGCCCTTACCGCCTTTATCATCGCGACCGGATTAGCCGATTGCCAAATATTTCTACCCATATCTACCCCAGAGGCCCCGTCTTTGAGTGCATCAAAGGTCAATTGGAGTGCATCCTTCTCTGCCAACTTTTTCCCGCCTGCGATAATTACAGGGACAGGACACCCTTCAACAACGCTACCAAAATCGGGGCAATGATAAGTTTTAACCACATGGGCACCAAGTTCGGCTGAAATCCGACATGCTAAACCTAAATAACGAGAATCTCTTGTCATCTCTTTACCGACTGCTGTGACTGCCAAAACCGGTATCCCATATTTTTCACCTTCATTAACCAATCTTGAGAGATTTTTTAGAGTTTGAAATTCATATTTACTGCCAACAAAAATAGATAATGCGAGACATGATGCATTTAGCTTAATTGCCTCTTCTATAGAAGTAACTATAGTTTCTTTTGAGAGGTCTTCTCCAATAATACTTGAACCTCCTGATACTCTCAATACAATCGGAGTGTTACTTTCAGGAATTACAGATGTTCTCAGAACACCACGTGTGAGCATTAATGAATCTGCATAATTTAATAATGGACCAATGGTTTCTCTCGGATTTTCTAGTCTCTCGGTGGGGCCTAAAAAATAGCCATGATCTACAGCTAGCATCACACAATGACTATTTTCGGGTTTTATTATTTTAGATAATCTGTTTTTCATTCCCCAATCCATTTTGAATACTGTTTGTAATTTATTGAAATGCTATAAAAATATTGATAAAGATTATTCCGCAGTGATGATGATCTTCATCGAGTCTATGGCTTGGTGAGCATGCATTAATGCTTTGTTAGAATCCTGTAATGGAAATCTGTGAGTAATCAATGGTTCAAAATTCATAATTTTGGCTTCCATCAGAGCGATGGTTTGATGTATCTCCTTTTCAGATGCGGCATAGCTGGGTATTATTTTTAATTCCTTCGAATAAATCATATTCAAATCTATATTGACTTTGGTATCTTTCGGTGGTACACCAAAAAGAGAAATTGTTCCTCCCCTACGTGTTATGCTCAAGGATTGAATGAACGCGTTAATGTTGCTTGTGGAAATAATTGAAACATCTGACCCATTTTTCCCAAGAAATTTTAACGATTTCCTTTTGAATTCGCCTTCATTCATATTAGCCATATTTATGATTTCAACCTGTTGGTCCATTTTCTTAGCAAATTCTAGCCTAAAACTATTAACATCAACGAGTAATAACTTTGAAGCGCCAAAAAACCTTGCCAAGATCGTATGCATCAAACCCGTTGGTCCAGCTCCAAATACTACAACAGTATCAGCTTTCTTCAAGTTTACTTTATTTAAAGATCGCAAGCAACATGCTATTGGCTCAATCAGCGCAGCCTGGGAAAAATTAATATTGTCAGGAATTTTAATAAGCCCACCTTTAGAGATATTCCATTGAGGTACGAGTATGAACTCAGAGAGCCCGCATGGATCAATATTGCTCGTTTGATACTTTTCACACATCGTGAAATCATCGTTGTAACAAAAATGGCATGAATAACATGGTACATGATGGTGAACAAAAACCCGGTCTCCTTTTTTAAAACCTTTAATATTTGCTCCTAATTTAACAATTTCACCTGCAGGTTCGTGTCCAATTCTTGAAGATTTCATCCCATATTTTCCAAAAACCTTTTCCAAGTCAGATCCACAGATTCCGCATGCCTTCATACGCACAAGAACTTCATTATTACCAATTTTAGGTAAATCAAATTCTTTCACTTCCACTTTGTTTTTAACAAGCACTGCCGCTTTCATACAATATTCATGACTGGGAATGTTCAATAAAATTTTATTATTTTGAGTACTTTTTTGGTTTCTTTTGAAATATTTTTTTACACCCCTCACAACAAAAATATATTCTTTTGTCATTATAATCAAGGATAGTAGCTAAATCTTCGCTTAGTTCAATTCCACATACAGGGTCTACTGGCACATTTAAAAAAAAAATACCTAGGTATTTATTATTTCCTAACCAATTATTTTAGCACCATTGTTTCTCTTTTATTTTATCATTATGTCAACGTTAGTTAACCACATCTGAATTTATAAGCTCAAAATTTAAAGAAACTGATGTCTTGTCCGATTATTGAGATATTTTGCTATCAGTGTGGAAGCAAAATCAAACATATGATAAACGTAAAACCTATCAAGGATATTCTAAGAAATACGATGAATAGATGTTCTACCTGTGGAATAGAACTTAACCCTACAGATTTCACAATTGACTTGGAAAAACAATAGATTAATCTGTATGCTATATATTATGATTCATTCATAAAATATAGATAATTTTAAATTCGTATCTAATTCTAACTAGGATGTGTCATTTCAAAGGAAATTTTACTCGGGTTTTGCAACACCCATGGGCACAACAAAGTATATGGATAACGCTTTAAAGAAGGGTGCAAACGGATCTCATTTTAAAAATATAGAAAATTTGAAACTTTCATCCGTAGGAATGGGTACCTATCTTGGGAACCTCTCTGCACAGGACGATGATGACCTAGAAAAGTCTCTATATTTCAGCATAAAAGAAGGTGGCATAAATGTGATTGACACATCGATTAATTACCGTTCGATGCTATCTGAGAAATGTATAGGTAGAGCTATAAGTAGGCTGATTGATGAAGAGGTCATTGATCGGGAAAGTGTATTTATTTGCACTAAAAATGGATATGTAACTAATGATGGGGATTTGAATAAGCTAGATATCGATTCTTATTTACAACTAATGTTTCTCGATAATAATATTATATCCCATTCCGACCTGAGTCCTTCTTATCATATCATGAATCCAAATTATATTTCTAGGTGTATTGACAAGTCGCTATGTAATATGGGAATTAACACAATTGATTTGATTTATGTTCATAATTCCTTCGAAAGTTGGTATAACGTGGTAGATAGATCTACATACCATGAAATGTTGTCTCGAGTTTTCCAATTATATGAGGATTTTAGGCAAAAAGGCAAAATTAATTTTTATGGAATGGCTACTTGGAATTGCTTTACCTCAAAAGAAAACAGTAAGGGTTATCTATCCTTAAAAGAGGTTTTCAATATAGCCAACGATGTGGGTGGCAGTAACAACGGTTTCAAATTTATTCAATTACCTTTTAATATGTATCTTAACGAACCCTACACATTTAGAAATCAACCTACGGAAACATCCAGCAAATCAACTCTCCTAGAAGCTGCTCAAAAATATGGAATCCATGTTTTTACCAGTGTACCGCTTTACCAGGGCAAATTGCTTCAGACCAAACTAGATATATCGCCCTTAGACAACCTCCCTGCGATGTCTCTAAAGTTATTACAATTTGCCCGTTCGACTCCGGGGATTGCCGCCCCCTTAATTGGACAAAAGAAAACTAGTCATACCAAAGAGAACATTATGATATCTAAATATGCTCCTCTAAATGAAATAGAATATAATACCATGACGAGTATGTTGAGTAGGTCTGATCAATGATTTGACCAACCTTTCAATTCGCACCAGGGGATGATTTTTAAACTAGATATATGGTTGAGGGCGATAAGGTTCAGATTTCTTGCTGCCTCAGCCATCGCTGTTACTTGTGGCTTAGCACTGACAATATGGTATCAACCCCAAAATTTCAGCTTAATATATGCGGTTCTTACTTATGTAGGCATTTTTTGTCTCCATTCTAGCGTTGATTTGTTAAATGACTACTGGGATTTTAAGAGAGGCATTGACTTGAGAACGATAAAAACAAAATTTAGCGGTGGAACGGGCGTATTACCGCATGGTCTTCTACAACCCAACCAGGTTTATTTTGCAGGCATATCCTTACTAATTGTAGGATTGATGATCGGTGGTATTTTTGTTTACTTTAAAGGATTTGTTATTGCCGTCATACTACTATTTGCTGCCCTCTCAATAGTTCTCTATTCAAGTAAATTGGTTGATTGGGGGTTGGGGGAATTATTCGTGGGGGCTAAGGGAGCCTTAATAGTGGTTGGGACATATTATGTTCAAAACACAATTATCGGTTTAGAATCCGTTATGCTTGGGATCATAATTGGATTGTTATCTTCATTGGTTCTATTCATAAATTCAATACCCGACATTGTTCCCGACAGGCAAATGGGACGAAAGACACTGGCCATAATGATGGAAAAAAGGAGTAACCTTTTCATTTTCGTGTTCACGGTTGGAATAAATGTTGGAATTTATATCCTGACTATCGGATTCTTCTCAACTTTGATGAATAGTTACTTTTCAATTATTCCTTGCTTTTTGCTGATGCCCTATATAGGACTAATGTTATACCGATTCAAGAATTTTCTTTACAATTTTAAGCGTCTTAATAATGACTATTATGTAAGCATAATGGCTAATGCCGTTCTCTTTTCAAGGTTTTATGGGATCTCGCTTATAATAGGTATTATCTTTGCGTTTTTATATAAGACATAGGACAAACCACAATAAATTGATAAAGATCTTGTGTTCTAACAGGGATAAATTCAGGTTCATATCCGATCTCATAAATTCGTCGAACAAATCTATGATTTTTAAACAATTCTTTTATTTTGATAGTGTCGAATCAACTCAAAATTTTGCATATGAATTATTAAAAGGTGGCGATGATTTTTATCAGGCAGTAATAATTAGCGATTATCAGACTGGAGGTAAAGGGAGGAAGGGCCCTACTTGGGCCTCTCCGAAAGGGGGAATATGGATGTCTTTGGCGCTAGAGACTAATTTGAAAACTCATGAGTTATTTCATATAGTGATGTTGATTACTAGGTTACTTTGTAAGACCTTAGAAAATCATACCAAATTAATATCGATGGTCAAATGGCCAAATGACATTTTAATCAACGGTAAGAAGGTTGCAGGCATATTGTTGGACGCGGAAGTTGAGAGCGATATTATAAAACATGTAATCATCGGAATAGGTGTGAATTCTAACAATGATTTGGATTCTACCAAGCTTATGATCAAAGATAAGAATAACGGAGTTTACGATTATGATATTACAACTATTAAATATGAAAATCAAAATCATGAAATTTCAAACCATGATTTTATCCAGTATTTCTTGAAAAGCATTAATGATACATTTCAAGACTTAAAGTCAAGGGAATTCGTGGACGATTTAACGACCTATTACAAGAATAAAATAATGGAATCACAGAAACATTTGAATTATAGGTTTTCGGATAGAGGTAATAAGTTTAACGGAGAAATAAAAAAAATATACGATGATGGTTCACTGTTGGTCAAAAACATAGAGTCCAGATACACCGATGATTTGATTAGTATCAATTCAGTTTATGATTTAAGTCGCTCATGATCTGAGGATTTTGTACTCGAATTGGGACCGCCTGACTTTGAACTCTTATGATCCTATCATGCCTGGCATTTTGATGGGGGATCTAAAAGCTTTGTCAATACTGATCCCTTCTCCAGTAAATACAGAGACATTATTAAGGAGAGCACCTTGCGGAGGTGACAAAATAATGGTCTGACCCGGCTCAATCCTTAATAAATTTTCAGTCAAATTTCTATTATTATCATATATTATGTATATATCGTTTATAGCCTGCTTACCATTATTTTTTAAGACTACTCGCGAATTGACCAAAAGAGATTGAGGATCTTTTAATGCATCTACCTCAAGAGAATATTCTTTGAACGGTACAGAAATCAAAACATTGTAAAGCACGACCACTGAAACTATGACAACTAATACAATCAGTATTAGTTCAACTCTTTTGATTTTCAATACCGTAAATCTACCTGTTATATTTTATAAAAAAG
>JAKDMR010000432.1 GCA_030452275.1 Candidatus Nitrosocosmicus sp.
AGTGAAAAAACGGCACCATTGGCAGACAAAAGAAGATAATGATCACTTAAAAATATGGTGGTTTGTAAAATCTAATTTCATAATTTCCCAAGAAAATCCTTTTATCCTTAATTTTTTTCTTTATAAGATATGATAAAAAATGATGTACAAGCTGATCCAGAACATCATGAGGTTACTATGAATAACCCAAAACATAACTCAGAAGAGCAGCACAATACACCTCTTAAAGATGGAATTAATCTGATAGAAAAGGAGGAAATAGAGGCTCGACAAAGAGTATTTAATCAATCCCCCGAATACAAAAAGAGAGAAATAGTATTTGGTCAGATACAGAAAATTAATACTCGTTTGTATGATTTAGAGCAAAAGGTAAATGAAATATTAGAAATTCTAAAAGCAGGAAAATAAATTATTGATTAATTCAATTATTTTGTCTATAAAATTAAGCGAAAATAGGATACTTCTAATAAGATAATATCTTTATCGTTATTCTTGACTCTTATGTGAAGTCCAAGTCCAGATATTCTTCCTTATTATGACTATATTTGATCTTGGTATTTTATACAACGAGTTATTACTTTGAAACTATAGAAACATAGACACAGTCAAAACCTGAATCTCTTATTGTTGGTGATAGTCCTCATTCATGGGGATATGATTCAAGATTGAACTTAATCCATTATCTAAGAAATAATATCTTGTGCAAGGATTCCCAATTATAGATCCAAGGTAACCTCTGTCCCGTGTACTTCAAATTTAAGATAATCTGTTATTTAACAAATCATGAGTAGTCAAATCCCAAAAGGTGAATAGAATAACAATTTCTTAATACAAGTTCTAATGAATGAGATAGTAGAAAAATTTAATGATTTCTTAAATGTGTATAATGGCTATGATGTATCGAATGATATTTGATTCAAAATTTTGATTCTGATTCATCTATTATATCATATCAGCACCTATAAATCCTCCATTTCCCCAATTCTCTTTGGAAACCTCGTAGATCAATATTCGTATCTTTTCTTCTTGTGTTTTCATAATTCTTGCGGTCTCTTTCATCAATACCTTTATCAATTCTCTTTTTTGTTCAACTGTTCTCCCTTGACTTATGGTAATTTGAATTACAGGCACTTTTTTATCCCCTTATTTCTGAAATCCTTGTTATCACCATATGGCTGTTTTTATTGTAAGTTATCCAATGCTAAAAAAAGTAAATTAATTAGTAACTTAAAACAAAAGGATATTTAGGTTCAAGTGTATTTTAATAATCTCTATTTGGGTAATAGATCCTTAAGATGCCACATTGCAAAGATCCCTTTTCCTTCACCCTCGTCTATGTATGATTCATAAACTCCTACAATACTTTTAAGCGATTCTAGGTTTCCTGTTGCATTAGCATCAAAGAATGCAGCGCCTAAACTTGTCCTAATGACTTTAGTAGTATTTGTTATGGCCTCAAAAGAATAACTTGCAGTACCGTTTTCAGAAGAGGTAAAAAGTGCTCTGCCAGTAAGAAAGTTGGTTCCATCGTCTCTTGGAATTACATTACCAATTCCAGTGGCAGTTATTTGCGAATCGTTTAAGGTTCCATTACCCTCAAATGAGTACACAGAACTTGCAGAAGTACTTCTATTTTCGATGTCTCCAAGATATTGACCTTTTGGAATTTCAAATTTTTCCATATAGAAAGGTTTACCAAGAGTCAGATTAGTATTTTTCACATCTGTAGAATCTAGAATACTATTTTCACCTTGTTGTGAATAGCCTGCACTTCCTAATGAAAATGCATAGATAGTTGTTACCACCACCATCGTGATTAAAACTAAAATTACTGGTTGTTTTTTCATCAACTAAGAGCCTATCCCAAAATTATCTTTCTGTAGATACTTATGCAGCAGGATAACTGTACCAGTCCAAGATAGTTATCTGACTTTTTCTCATAGCGGGTAAACAGTTTTCTAAATCTATTATGCCATGAATTAGTTCGTTCTACAACCCATCTCCTTGGAGAGTATTTTTTACATTAGGGTGCCACTTTTACTTCCTCTTCAACTTTTCCCTTTTTCTTGATTGATATATGCAATACATACCCTCGTCTGATTAATTCCTGTTCTTCTTCTGTAGACTTGTATTCTTTATCCAAACACAGGTGTTGTCTTCTTTTTCTTTTACTTCTTCCTGATCTTGGTTTGTATGATGAGGATATTGATTTTGCTTTTTGCCTCTCTTGGAGTTATCAGACAATGTCTATCCTAATAACAGGAGCTATATAGCTTGTTTGAAAAGGAGTTATTCAACACACCACAACAGAGCACTATCTATCTCTATTTTCTTGGTCTCTCATTTAGAAATACATCAAAAGCATTATCCAGGTTTGTCAAGAGAAGTCATACCGCAATAAGAGATTGGATACAACGCTATCAGCCGGAAGAATTATTCTCCAAAAGAAAGAAAATTGACGAATACATTGTAGATGAAACCTTGATAAAGGTTGGCTCAGAATTAATCTGGCTTTGGGTAGCCATAGAGCCTGAAAACAGTCAAATTCTCGCACTTTTTTAGCTAATAAATCCAAAGAGAGAAACATGTTTGTTGCTGAAAGGTTTCTCTCAGGTTTAGTAAAGATTCATGGAAAGCATCCTCTATCAACCGACGGTGGTGG
>JAKDMR010000433.1 GCA_030452275.1 Candidatus Nitrosocosmicus sp.
ATTTAATTAATTTCCCTTAATATATCTATATATGGTTTCACTTATAAGCAAATCATACGGTCAGTCAACATATTCAACCTCATTTGTAAGTCATATGGTTTGATTTTTCTTCCTGTGTTATCTTTAAAATAATTGAGAAATTGCGATATATTCACGTATATTTTCATAGAGGCTGTTTGGACATTACGCGAGAGATCTACGAACTATAAGTTGACATGACTGAAGCGTAAAATGCCTAATTTAATATACGGAGAAGCTATGGCTCTTTTGGCTATTTTAGAACTAGCACACAGTTGCGTTCTTTGTATCAATGTAGGAAATTATATTGCGCAATTTGTGATTGCTCTTAAAGTCAATTAATGTTACTTTAATAATTAAGTGCTATTTCTTCTATCTTTAACAAAACAAATAGAAAGATTATATTGTTATTAAAATTTTAAGTATTTGGACCTTCTTTACCCAATTTTGTTATCAACTAATAGTCCAGTAGGTCTAATGGATCATCCATTATACCAGTTTCTGGATCTAATAGATACTCTTCTCCTAAATTACATTTCAAATCCGTACAGAGCATCGGATCAGATTCGTCCTCAGTAGTAGTTGAAGATGTAGAGGTTGCGATATTAGAGTGACTATTATATTGTTCGTGACATGATATATTTGGATTATCTAACTCTCCACAAATTGCAAATGCTGCTCCATTATTATTGAGCGTCGTAAATAATGTAGACACACTCAATATTGAAAATATAACAACTATTTTTAATAATGTTCTCATACTGAAGTATATTACTGCAAATAATATTAGAATTTTTCATCTAAATACTGCAAGAATTTTTGGTATTTTTCTACTCCTATTCTTGAGAGTCCTTCCCTATGTGGAGTCCATTTGACTTTTGGATGGCTTGCAAGGCTTACCACCAACGATAGTCGTGCCTTAAACTAATCCTGTGGGGTAGCGCTAATGAATTATTATTTGGTATTATGGACAAGTAAAAATTGTATTGCTAACAATTCTTGACCTCAGGCCAAAATAGAAGTATCATATCAGAAAACCCAATCTCATGGATGAAAGCGCAGGTATTTGAAAAAATCGGAATGCATTGCCAAAATATAATTAAATCGAGTCTTTTCTAATATGGGACTCCTATTTTTCTTTGCTTCTCAAGAGCTTCAATATACCACTCAAATTCCTCAAAGAATCTGAGTACTCGTTTATCATATGAACCATCGAGTAATTTCCCGTCATTGCTAAATACTGTGTGTACGCGGGGAATTGAGAATGAAGATGGAATAGATGGAGCGCCCAATTCAGCAAACACAAGTCTAAGTTGTTGAGTTGCATTGATTCCGCCAAATGCTCCTGGGGAGTACGAAACAATCGCTGATGGTTTGAAATAGTATTCCTCTAAAAAATAGTCCAGTGTATTTTTCATAGCACTTGACGTGCTTCTATTGTATTCCGGAGTAATCGGAAGATACCCATCTGCTTCTTTAATTTGATTTTTTAAAAATCGGAGCGTTTCTGATGGGTGAGACATTTCTTTATACATTCTATCCAACAAAGGTAAATTCAATTCTAGAGGATCGATGAAAAAAACCATGTGATTCCTGTTTAACAATTTTTTCTCGATCCATCTAGCCACTTTGATTCCCTGTCTATCACTCCTTACTGATCCGACGATTACAGCGATCTTTGCCATTAAAACTGTTATATTTGATTGCATAAATGCATAGATCTATTGTAAAAATAATTATCGTGGTCTTCGACCTACAAAGGTACGTCCTGTCAATGTTGATTGCCTATTAGTTGCCTCATTCTAATTTCACTGATTTGAGGTACCGTATATGATTCAAGAATCAAAAATTACTTGTATAGATTTTGATAAAATGGCTACAACGTGGTCATTGGTCCCATCAAAATATCACACTACTTACCTATGCATGATTCCCAAAATCTGTGAAAACAAAAAATGTTTTGGCGGCTAGTTGATTTCTATAATCGGCCTAAACTATCCAATGGTCAACTTAGCAATTCAATAAAAAAATCAAAGGAAAAGGAAGTATGAAAAACTTCTAAAATGAAAGTAAAAATATCGATAAATTGAGTAACAGTAAAATAAATTTGACACCACATATTCACTAAACAAGATGCTTTCATCGATCATGTTTTTCGAAATAACTAGTACTTCTTTTTAGTCTGCAAAATTTTCAGCCTTATAATTATAAATAGTTTTAATCATATTATAAAAATGAGTTTAAGATGTCCTAATTGCGAATCGGAAATGAGGTTAAGCAACAAATATGGAGTTGAAATTGATCACTGCCCACGATGTCGTGGAGTTTGGCTTGATAGAGGAGAGTTGGAAAAAGTTGCCAATATGCAGAATCAATATGAAGATGACCATTATCAAAAATATCATCATGGGAAAGATCATGATGATGATGAATATTACCATAGACGGAAACACAAGAAGAAAGGCTTTTTTGGTGACATGTTTGATTTTGACTAGATAATTTGCGGTTATCTGGTCTCGTAGACAAGTATCATATTACCCTATTTTTTACCTGCTGTTATGTTTATTGTGGATAAGATAGTTGCTCATTTTGCTCTGTCGAATAACTAATTTGAATACAACCAATTAGACTAGTGTTGTACAT
>JAKDMR010000434.1 GCA_030452275.1 Candidatus Nitrosocosmicus sp.
GTAATTGTAGAATTAGGATATCAGCATAATCTAATTTTAAATGATATACTACTAATGGAGATCTCTTCATATACTAGTAAAGTTATATGATAATTTTTATTTGGTATGTAGGGATATAATGTTGTATGTTATCAAATTTAATGGATACAAGTGTGCTGATTATCGCACCTATCATTCCAACGGCTTCTTAAGTATAGTAAAACACTTGGAACTTAATTTTTCTGTAGCTTACCATATGTTTCAAGACGCAGAATATTGTCCCTTTTATATGATCGAAGTATTATTATATCAATTAAACGTAAATTTGCTATGACGAAGAAGGAATATAAGATTATACCACTTCTGCTATCGGTCTGTCTTCTGCTTAATATGATCGACCTGAACAATGTTAATTATTTTCTCCAAATTGTATATGGTCATAATTTTACTCCAAATGATTATGCTTCATTCATATCATACATAGATCAATTTCAAACTGAAGCAAATTTGGTGAATACGAATCTTGTCAATAATAATTTATCTTTAGCCCAAGAACATGCGAACGAAGCTTTTAGTATTTTTTACTGGGATCTCATGATAGAAATTGCTGAACAGGATAGAAAAACTTCAGATGAGTTGAAATCTGCAGTAGAGGATTTGCAAAATATTACATTATCATTTCCAAATTCAGAATCAGCATCAACAGTTGCAATAATAAGCGATATCTCAAGCGACAGACAAGAACAACTACTACAACAAGCAAGCCAATTGATTACTACCATTGATACAAACACAGATGTTGTCATAAATATGACGGCAGCAAGACAACAGGCCGAAGAATCTAGCTTTTTAAATCAGGTTGTTGATTTTTTTTCAAGCATATTTACAGGAGAACAACAACAAGATAGCAACAGTAATGAATCAATTCATCCAATGAGATTTGCAGAACTAATTGATAGTGTTCTTAGAAATTATGGTGATGCATATAATGTTAATTTTGATATGACCGATATGACAAATATGGCAATGATGGGTGATAGTTCATTTGTAGATAACAATGGTAACCAAAGTACTAATACTGGTACAATGAATATAAGCTCAATAATGATGCATACGGATAATAAGATGAACGGAACCAACTCCTTGGTAAATGTGGAAGACTATCAGAGCGCTCAAGGCTTGGCTGCAAAATCATTGGAAGTGTTTTATAATCATCTAAAGCCTATGATGTCTAAAAATGAGACTTCTGTTTCTAGTAATAACCTTGAAAGTGGCCTAATACAACTTAACAATTCAATTAAAGAAAAGGTTTCACCAATGAATTTAATGATGATTGTCCATACACAAATTCATCCAAATTTTATAGAAGCATTTGACATACAGTTGCTTTAAACCGTTTGAATTTACTTACCTTGTGATAAAATGGGCCTGTTAACTTAACAGGTTTTATCTCCTTGTTATGATAGTCAACATAGAACCGCAGCGAATTCCGTACATGCTTTTAACTTGCAATTATTTATTTTACAATTAATGAATAGATTCAGTGACTTTAGCATACATGTGAAAGTATCTGACAAATAAGGAAAGATATTGCTCTGGAAATAAATCATACCATATCTAAAATTCTATAGAGCTAGTCTTTGTGTAGATTAGTTATCGATAATAATGTCATCCTCTTTAGATAAAATTCTCAACTGAACATGGTTGAGTGGACCTGATGTTTTTCTGCTCCATCAGTCAACATTATCTCGGTCATATTGTAGACAAATAAACTAGATACTAGTCATTATTGATATATGGGATCATATAGTAAGTCATGAAATCAGTGGGCTTCGATTCCATTAGGTATATGGGATCAGCATCTATAAAAATACTGCAGAATAAATTAATCATCAACATTGTTAATGATTGTTCTCTCGCAATTGTAAAATGACTATTAGATATTACTACTGTAGTTTTTCTCCATTACTTTCCTCTTACTGCAAGACCTAATTACAAGAATTTACATTTGGGATTGTCTGTTTGGATATTTAGAAAATGACCATAATATAAAAGGCTCCATTTCAAAATTATTAGGACTTAATTATCGTCCCTGCTTGAATCTGCGAGTCTGGAAGGATTTTTCTTCCAGGTAATATGATCACAGAAGCCCCAATGCAACAATTATTTCCTATTACAGACCCAAAATGATCTGTGCCAGTGTCTACAAGGGTATCATTTATTTTGTATTTTATATTTCTCCTATCTAATAAAACATTGGCAGTACCGGTATATCCTCCAAACCATACATTTTGTCCTACTATGGTATCTAATATTACATTATGGTGAGAAATCTTGTCATTACCTGCAAAATAAGATTTACTTATTTCACAATTAAATCCGATTCTTGTATTCTGTTCAAGAATACTATTTCTAACGAGAGAACCCATTCCGATAAAACTATTCCTTCCAATATAGGCTGGTCCTTTGATTTTGCAAAAATCATCTAATACCACTCCTTCTTCAATTATGCATGGTCCCTCTATAATGCTTGTTTTGGATAATTTTACTCTTGGTGATATTCTTGTAGAGGTTACTTCCCTCTCTAATATCTTTTGTACCGATTTCAAAAAATCCCAAGGATATTTTATTTCATCAATAATCAATTCATCTTTTGTGTTGATATATATTATAGA
>JAKDMR010000435.1 GCA_030452275.1 Candidatus Nitrosocosmicus sp.
ATCAAATGGCGAATAAGAAGACGAAACGGTGCGTTAATAATTTCAGGATACTACATATCTATTAAGTATGTCATGATGCATATCACTGATAGATTGCTCTAATCGTTACTATAAATCGAAATATGGGGATTTCAACTAGTTCTAGATGATAATACACAGATATTAATCGGGCTTTTGCATTTGACCTTGACCACATAGTAAAAAATGAATTTTTTAGTATTGTATAGACCTAACACAGAGATAGAATGGATTATGAATGAACTTTATAGTAATTAGAATTCATAGAAGATTCAAGTTAATAGATAAATATCGACCCATGTGGATATTCTCATGATTTCCACCGAACCCGCGTCAATATTGGTCCTTGATATTACCCGAATTTCCTTTAATTGAAAAGCATACAAATGGATCATATCTTTATCAAGTATGATAATCTGTAAATAATGTGTCAGAAAACAATCATGTTAATATAATTTTAGATTTGTATAAAATCTATGATGGGTATAGAGATTCCAGACTATGGTTCTTAGATGAACTAGATGCTAACAATTACAAAGAGTATCATGAAAAATATTCATCAACATCAAAAGAAAAATCACATTTTATTGCAGTATGCGGATTCTTTGAGTTATCTGGCACACTCATTAATCATGGTCTAATAGACACTGCTCTATATTTTAATATTTTTAATCCTAGTCCATTTTGGCTTAAGGCAAAACCTATAATACAAGGAATGAGAGAAACAAGACCCCGCATATATGAAAATTTTGAGAATATAAGTGGAAAAAGAACTGAATGGAAAAAGAAATATAAAAATATAGAGCAGTGTAGAGGGCTTGTGAACTAAAGGTTTGTAGACTATTAGTAGGTCTCAGATAATCAGCAAAGAGAAACCAACGAATCAACAGTTATTTAAATACAAAATATTCAAATTATCCATTTCTTAATATTTGGTCTCAAATTTATACCATTGACAATATAAATCCGACCGACTCCCCATATCCATATCACAAAATCGATCTGAGATTCTGATAGTTCCCTTGGAATTCGTGTTGGCTTGCGCAGGAAAATTATTTATACTCGGTAAAGATACCAATACGATCTATTAATGACAGGAAAAAAAAACCATTTTTGCTTTTAGGATTACCATCTTTATGGCGGCCCTACTGATTCCAGTTTTATCCATGGGAATAAATCAATCCTATTCAAAGGAAACATTTGTGTATGTTTCTAATGGCGAAGATGGAGATATTTCAGTCATGAAGTTGGATCCTGAAACCGGTGACTTGAAAATAATGGAAAAGGTACCCGCTGGACCAAATGTAAAGCATATGGCATTGAGTCCAGATCATCGATTCCTTTATGCCTCTATTCGTTCAGAACCATTTTCGGTAATTACTTATTTGATCAATTCAGAGAACGGCAACCTGACTCAGATTTCTAAAGAATTATTACCCCATAACATGGCATACATCTCCGTAGATCAAACAGGACGTTTTCTTTTATCAGTATCATATACTGATGCAAAAATTGCAGTAAATCCAGTAGAGCTAGATGGGTTTGTCAAATCAGAACCTGTTCAGGTAATTTCCACAGGTCCCAATCCCCATTCAATTCTAGTTGATCGATCAAATCAATTTGCATATGTGCCTCATTTGGGAAATGCCCAGATAAAGCAATTTTTGTTTAATGAATCCACAGGAGTTCTTACACCAAATGATCCAGAGGTTGTATACACTAAAGATGGTTCTGGGCCAAGACATTTTGATTTCTCACCAAATAATAGATTTGTGTACGTATCGAATGAAATCGATGGTATGGTTTATTCCTATAAGATAGACAACAATACAGGGAATTTAACTGAAATACAGAGAATTTCAGCAATGCCTCCTAACATAAGCCTTGAACCATCCACTACTGCAGATGGAGATAGAGATGATGCACCAGAAATGGGAGATGAGAAAATTACTTCTTTTGGAGTTGCAGATATTCACATTACGCCTGATGGCAAATGGCTATATGTAAGTGAAAGAGCTACTAGTACAATTACTGCATTTGGAGTTGGCCTTACTTCAGGGAATTTGACATACATTGGAAATTATGATACTGAAAAGATACCACGTGGTATTAACATAGATCCTAGATGTAATTTTGTGATTGCAGCGGGGCAGGAATCAGGTTAGGTATCCGTACATGCAATCAACCAAGAAACAGGTGAACTAAAACTCTTGAATAGATATGAGACAGGCAAAGACCCAAACTGGATTGAAATTGTTGAATTAAATAAAGAATATGCTGCAAACAATTTGAGTCTAGGAAAAATACCAGTGTAATAGGTAGTTTAATGGGGGTCATCAAGAACTTGATTGCCTAGAATAACACCGGATAGAATAGTTTAATATCATTACCTCGTAGCAGGATATTCATTTTCTTAGGTTGGTTCCCAACTTAATATTTGATGGATATTCTATAATGCCAAACCGATAGTAGACATGATTTGTCAAAATCGGGCATTAAAAACCGTTTAATACCAGTGTTTATATAATACGGTAACCAATAGATAGTATGTCAAAGAAAACAGAAAATAACCAAAATTATTGCTTAGTATCCTAATTCCTTGCCCTCTAATCATTTCACTTCCGGTTCTTCTATA
>JAKDMR010000436.1 GCA_030452275.1 Candidatus Nitrosocosmicus sp.
ATCATATTTCATTTTATTCTCTATATCTTATTGCTCTCGATATATAAGAATAAAGCTTACTAAAAAATGGGATTGGGGAATTGATGAACCCGTTTTTGTTGAAGGTAAATTTAATGTGAAAAAATCGACTAACAGTATCAAAAAAAATCATTGTTATTGGAAATAAATGTTAAAATCGATAATGTCTAAGAAATAAAAGAACCTACATTAAAGGACTGACATCGTCCTGAAGCCCTTCGGGCCCGTTTTATATCTCTTCCTTTTTTAGGGCCCAAGTTGGTAGTGTATATGTAGCAATAATGAGTTTACCTTTTTCTTCTTCCGATGAGTTAAATGTGGTGACAAGTCCATCAAGTTTATCTCCATATGAAAAATTCATGTATGCTCTAAACTCCAAAGAATCAAAAAGACAGTATCCCAAAAGACTACAGATATTTCTTGATTTCGTTAATATAAAGTCTGGTTCAATCGAAAAAAATTGCAACTTATTTTATGAAACTTTCATAGGAAAAAATGAAAAGGATAGCATATCATGGTTAGAAAATGAATTATTCAAATTCTTTACATTGCAGAATCAAAGAGCTGAGAGGGGAGAAATATCTACTTCAACTATCAAAAATTATTTCAAGCCAATCAAAAGATTCTGTGATATGAACAGAATCAACATCAACTGGAAGATAATATCCAGAGGTATAAAAAAAGGAATCAGATATTCCAACGATCGACCTCCCACCATAGAGGAGATTAGAAAACTAATCCAGTACCCTGATCGAAGGGTCAAGGTAATTGCTTTAGTGATGTTATCATCGGGAATAAGAGTTAGTTCCTGGAGTTATCTTACATGGGGTGACTTTACTCCGATTTACAAGGATGGCAAATTAGTAGATGCAAAGTTAAGGGTTTTTAACACCAAGACAAGGATTAGTTATGATACGTACGTTACTCCAGAAGCATACGAATCGGTAAAGGGCTGGATGGACTTTAGAGAATCATTTGGTGAGAAGATCGGACCTGATTCTTGTATTATTCGTAACCTCTGGCAGATCAAAAGCCAAAGATATGCTAATTATGTGGGTCTTGCAAAGCATCCCAAAAGATTGAGTGCAACAGGAATCAGGGTATTGATAAATGACGCTTGGAAGATTCAGGGTTTGAGAGAAGAACGAACACCTAGAGAAGGAGAGTTCAATTTTAGAAAATATGATTTTAAAAGCGTTCATGGATTTCGTAAATTCTTCGAAACCGAATGTCAAAAGGTCATGAGAGAGCTCATCGTGTCCATGCTAATGTCGCATGATACCGGGATAGTACAGCATTACCTAAGGCCAAAGGAAGAAGACGTACTATCTGAATACCAAAAGGCCATACCGCTTTTAACAGTAGACAACGATGAAAATGCATTGGATGAAAAAATAAAAGAACTGGATGAGCAGAATAAAACAAGTATTTACGTATTAAGGGGTAAAATGGAGGAAAAGGATGAAAAGGTCAAAGAACTGGAAGCAAGGTATCAGGATATGAACAACATGTTGCAGAATTTACTCAAATCCATTTCTTCGGTGGATGAATCTGGAAAACAGATAATGGCAAAGCAACTAATTGAATCTGGGACATTTAATTAACTCTACGTTCTACATCTACAAAATTATCAAATGATTTAGTTTTTAATATATTATTTGATTTATTATTCTAGAAATGCTTTGTTGCCTAATTATGAAAATCGTTATTTGATATTCTTTTTATGACATTCTAATACGGAATCAGTTAATCATGATAATCATCTTTGACTAAAAATGTTAAGAAATGAAGATAAAATTGAATTAGGATACAAAGCATTCTAGAAATAGAATCTAACAGAAGATAACATCATATTTGTATGACTATTTTGATGAATTATAATTATGATAATGATTACCAACAGTATATCTGATATACATAAAAGAACTTTTGCTAAAAATGTGAAATATATAATCAAATACATTATTCTAATGGTGCCAACTTAATCCTTCTAGTTGATGCTTTCTCTTTATCATTTACTTGTTTTGCTAAATAATTACCCCAAAATCGTAACCTATAGACATCGTTGGACATCATATAACGTTCCTCAGTTTCGATTATACGCGCTTCAAGAGCCTTGAAAGTTTGGTCAAGAAAGATTTTTGATAAAAGAGTAGTTCGAAAATCTAATCGATCTATTAGTTTAGATGATCGATTAGATTTATTAATGAGCAATATTGCGTTTACTAATCTAATCAGAGGTCCATCGAGGTTTCTGTAATGATAGAAAGATCTTGAATCTAACTTGGAATCTCCAATATAGTCTTTATTATATCCAAACAGATCTTTCAAAACATCTTCATATATTCCATTTAATTTATCATAATTATATTCAATAAATTCCAAAAAGTAAATCACATCTGCAAAGGCCTTAAATATGTGCTCTATATTATCAAACTTTCTTTTACTTATCCTATTTCTGGATTTTTCCTTTCGTTTATAAACCTTGTTTCCTTCCCCCGAATCATTATCATTATTTCGGTCTTCCAAATTTTGTAATTCCAAGTTAAGATATTCTACTAATGAGTCTGAAGGTGAGTAATACTTAATGTTAGTCATAGAGTATCTACAGGTAATAGAGGTAATAAATGTGTTA
>JAKDMR010000437.1 GCA_030452275.1 Candidatus Nitrosocosmicus sp.
ATATATTTTTTCTAGAATATCAAAGGTATGAATAAAACAAATATTCACAACAAAAACAAAAAACTCTTTGTTGCATCAATTGCAATAGTGTTCGCATTAGCTCTATTTGTAAGCCCAATGCTTAGCATAGATGATGCTTTAGCCACACACAACAAGGAAAATAAAGCAAAACAGTCCATAGATCAATCACAATCATCAAACCAAAATGCTGGATGTGTATCCGGTGGAACAACCTTTCTCTCATGCAACAACCTTAGTTTCCAACACCAAAAAAACAGTGGAAGCAACGCATTAGCACAAGGTGGACAGGGTGGAAACTCTGCAGAACAAAGCATCAGCCAATCTCAATCATCCAGCCAAAACAGCCAAGTAGTCTCGGGTGCAGATACAATAGGGTCTGGTAACAACATTAACGTCCAAAACCAACAAAATACAGGAAGCAACGCATTAGCACAGGGATAACGATCTCCTCCTCCTTTTTTTCACAATTTAGTTATTTGATACTTCATATCTAATCTAATGAATGTCTGTAGAGTTAATATCCATGAGAATTTTCTATCAATTCTGAAAGATTCTTTTTAATTTTCCTTTTTAGATGTATTGATATATGTTTTCTAAAATATTTACCATAAACAAGTTCTGATCTCATTTAATCAAAAATGATACATAACTTAAAAAATAAGTTTATGATTTATGATCTAGATTGGCAAAAGGACCACGATATGTAATAATAGATGCCCCTTCAATACTTGGATTACGTGGAACAGGAGTACAAGATCTTCCGGAGGCATTGAAGACAGCAGGATTAATGGATAGATTGAATGCAACTTTTGCGGGCCGTGTTCAACCATCTATGCTTTACGATCCAACACGAGACCCTATCACATATTTATTGAATGGTACTTCTATCGCGTTATTTTCAAAAGACCTTTCTAAAAGGCTAAATATTGAAATAAGAAAAAAGAATTTTCCAATCGTATTAGGCGGTGATTGCAGCATTCTCATTGGCGTCCTTTTAGGATTGAGACGAATTGGTAGATATGGATTGTTTTTTATTGACGGCCATTCTGATTTTTATCAACCTCAAGCCTCAACAACTGGAGAAGTTGCTGATATGGAACTAGCTATTGTGTCAGGCAGAGGACCAAATATTCTTTCTAATATTGAAGGTCTAAAACCACTTGTTCTAGATGACGATATAGTTGTTTTTGGATATCGTGATGCTGAACAATCAATTAGTTTTGGAAGTAACAATGTAAGAGATACCAAAATGCATGTATTGGATCTTTCTGATGTCCGAAATTTAGGAATAAACGATGCTACCTCTCTGGCGGTTTCAAAATTAATAACGAATGAGGATTTATCTGGTTTTTGGATTCATTTGGATGCTGACGTATTGGAAGACCGAATAATGCCAGCGGTTGACTATAGGTTGGGTAATGGCGGGTTAGAATTTTCCAAACTATCCTACCTTCTAAAAACCCTCACTTCGTCTCAAAAGGCCATTGGAATGACCATTACTATCTATAATCCAAACCTAGATTCTAACGGTTCTATTGCAAAAAACTTTGTAAAATGCATAGTCGCAGGGCTGTTATGAGATAAATTATATTCAAAAGATTTTTCAAATCTTTTTCATTTATTCAGGTGAAATGTTTCATCAAATTAACTTTTATGCTTGATACTTGTCTATTATTCGTGATTATCTAAAAACATCGTGACCTAGGTGTGATTTTTTACAATCCTAGTATCCAAGTGAACATTTTTTTCTCCCTTCCAAAGTTATATAATCGTATGGTTAATCCTCTTCCTCTATGAATGGTCGATAATCAAAACTCACAACGTAGCAAAACTATACTACGATGCGAACTTGGTTAGAATGAATGAGGACCACACTATTGATTAGTACTTTGGTTATAGTTGGATGTTAGGCTCTGTCAACTTTGCATTATATTTTAGCTTAGTAAAGATTTGTAAAAAGTCGTCAGACAGTCCTTTAACGCACATCTCTTTTCGTTTGGAAATTCTTCTGGTTGGTCCCCTTTGATAACAATTAGTACTTAGTTCTTGTGCTGGATGTTCTTGGGGCGGGTCCCCTTTTTTGAGTCATGATATCAACTGCCCTGCAGGCACATTTTATCATGTTACTCATATTTGAGTACCTATATAATGATGATCCAAATCTCTTCTCATAGGTAATAGTTAGAAAAGTATTAAATTATAATAAGGTCTTACAGGTAGAACGCAAGATCTTATAGGGAAATATTGTCTGGAGTTTAAATATTCGTTGAACATATTAAAAAACTCTGCAATTTAATTTTATGTTTAACACAAGATTCGTCACGAATTCAGAATAAAACTCATTCGTTATAATTATTAATTTTGCTAAACTTTTTCATGAATCAGATCATGAACGTCAGAGAATTTGCATAAAACCAGAAATTGCGGAATATCGTATAACTATAGGTAAACATATTCTCGTTCGTACATTCGTTGCAGTTTAATGAGGTTTGAGTTCAAGGAGTGGGCTCTAGATATTTTGTATCTGAATCGGATGCAAATTTGAGGAAATTCTTAATAATTAATTAGTTGAGACTGGGTCATAATTCCCAACAAATAAAGCTGGTCTTATAGAGTACCATAT
>JAKDMR010000438.1 GCA_030452275.1 Candidatus Nitrosocosmicus sp.
CTGCAATAGAAAATGAATGTTCTTGATCTGGAAATTTGCCTTTTTTTACATCTGAAACATAATTTTTCATAGCACCCAATAATAATTGAAAAGATTCCAAATATCGCTTTACAAATTTTGGTTTAAATTTATTATAGGAACCAACTAGATCATGGAATACCAAAACTTGACCATCACATCCACTACCTGAACCTATCCCAATCGTTGGAATAGTTAGAGATCTGGAGATTTGCTCAGCGACTTGCCTGGTCACTAGCTCTAGTACTAAACCAAACGCTCCAGCTTTTTCTATTTCTATCGCTTGTTCGTACAATGCGATTGCAGATTCAGCAGTCCTCCCTTGCACCTTGTAACCCTCCCATAGTAATGAGGTCTGAGGTTTTAATCCAATATGTCCCATAACCGGAATTCCAAATTCTGTAAGTTTCCTAATAAGGGGAACCACTTCAATACCTCCCTCAATTTTTACAGCATGACAACCTAATTTAATGAATTTTGTTGCATTTAAAAAAGCCAATGACTGATCAAATTGGTAGGACCCAAACGGCATATCGGCAATGATTAGAGGATTGTTCGATCCATTAATAACCCCCCTACAAAAGACCATCATTTCTTCCATAGTAACAGAAATTGTACTGGGGTATCCCAAAACAACCATTCCAGCACTGTCACCAACAAGTAATATATCAATTCCGGATTCATCGCATATCCGTGAAGTGGTGTAATCATAAGCAGTTACGACGGTGATCTTTTCACATTTTTTCTTTTTTTGTCGTAAATCGCTTATGTTTGGAATCAAATTTAGTCATAACTCCAAAAGCATGAGTCTAAAAAACCCCACAGAATAAATAAGTGATTCATTTTTATTGAAAGGGCACTTGTTTAGTTTTCATTACTTCAAGCGCCCTCCTTAAGCCATTCAGATTATCAAAACTTTCTATCAGATCCTTTAGGTCATTTTCACTAGAATGTTTTCTATTGTATTCCACGCATTCTATAAGTTGGGGAAGTACCCTTACAATATTATCGACTATTGTTATATCCGATGACAATGCAGTTCTTGAAAGTGGGTTCAAGTCCACGGTAACGACTTGCTTGTCCATCTGTTTTAAAGCCATAGTTCTATCACCATCCTCTAGGGGAACAAAGACAACGTCAGCTTTAGATATTCCGTCCCTGTCGACTAGTCTTCTGTTGCTCTCAAGTTCAGGAATGGGGACAAGATTTTCCGGGTCAATACCAAATATTCTTGTCAACCCATATTTTTTGAATTCTTCTGATATCAACTTTTCTCTCTCCCTGGTATAATAAAAAAGATTTATTTCAACTGCCGAACTTTCTAGAGATCGATTTAACCCACATATCTGGTCTACGCATAAAGCCGTTACGTTACCATTGACAGAAATTACAGGATACCTAGCAAGTAATAACATGGCAGAAGCAACATTTATGGCAACTCTAGCAGAGTCTGTTGTGCACTCCCCTAGTAAATAGTCAAAGCATTCTCCCCGTCCATGGGCGATCAGACCCTCTGACGCCACTAAACCCTTCTTAAAACCTGTAACCAGTTTTTCTCGAGCTAATAACGACAAATACCTTGGATGACCCTCATGTAATTCTATTTTCCTTGTCATTCTTAGTCATTTTTTCTAACCAGTCTGGCACCCAAATTATCAACGCCACACACTAGTAATTGTCCCTTAAATTGTTCTAATAATTTCACAATTCTAGGTAACTTGTCTCTTTCGGTCAGAGTAAATAAAGTATGCCCAAAGAGTGCCACACTAGCCTTTATACCTTCCGCCTGCAGAGCATCTAGCGGGATTTGACATTTGCCCTTATCCAAATGATACTTACATGCAAATTGATAAGACATGTCAAGAAAGGATACTACATTTTGATCTTGATATAAGTCATTTACCATTTTTCTGCCCAAAAGATTCAAAGATTTCTTATTCTCATCTGTAACTGACTTGTTTAACCACAGTTCAGTTTTAATGGGTTCAAGGCATAAAACGATAACGCACCAATCTGTTGACAATTCGGATTTGATAACTCGGCCAATTCCTGGTCCACCAACGGTCAATCGCAGCTCAAAACCCCCTGTAAATTCGGATATCACTGTTCCGAGTCCAGTTCTACAAGCTATATCAGCGTTGTGTGCTATTTGAGCTGCTTGAAGTTTAGTTAGGTTGGTTTTTAGTGCCTCATTAAGCGCATAAGAAAGACTTAAAGCGGCCGAACCGCTAGACCCCAACCCATACCCAATAGGTAAATCAGATTCATGTTCAATTGAAAGGTAAACGGGCTCTCGGATTACCCGCATATAATACGCCATGACAAAATTTGACACCTTTAGGTCAAAATTAGGAATCCCGTTTAGTCTTATTTCATAGTTCTTTTCAGTCGAAGAAAATACCTTAACAGTAGATGTAATTCCTTTATCAATACTAAAACCAGCACCTATAGATCCAAAAAATTTTGGATCTACTAAGGAAACATGGGTGTCCGGTGCGGAAAAGAATCCAGTAATGTGACCAGGACTATAGGCCTTTGCCATTGCCACAGGCACTTGAGTAACTAAAACCACTACACTCTATTAATATCAAAAGTAAATATAAAAATATAGTATAATTTATTTA
>JAKDMR010000439.1 GCA_030452275.1 Candidatus Nitrosocosmicus sp.
TTTGTTAAGTATAAAAACGATATTTTAACAGTTGTGGTACAAACCTCGAATTAATTTTCTTATCCTAATAATAAATCTCCGAGATCAAGTAATATTCCTCTAATTAATTCTTGTTGTTTTACCAGATAAATAAAAAAATCACCTCCATAGATATATAATCATGTGGAAAATATCACTATTCGATAGTTGTACAAAAAACAATAAAAGTCAATCAAGCATAGAAAAAAATAATGAATAATAATAGTTCTAAAATATTGGGAGTTGTCATTGCTGTATCCATTATAATGACCTCTCTACTGCCTTTGGCCCATGCACACCAGAGAGCCCTTTTTGAAATTGGAGGAAAACAGTATTTGTTTGTTATAGGTTCAAATAATGAACCATTGTTTGTAGATGATAAAACCCAAGCTACTCTTGGTGCTACTTGGCCAAATGCTACTGATCCTACAAATACTAGCGCCAATGGTACTTCACCAATAACAGGATTAGAGGGGTTAAAAGTAGAAATAACTGCAGGGAATAAAAGCATGATATCCAATTTAGAACCCGCATATGGTGAAGTAGGAAAATATGAATCAGAGACATTCTACCCCACTGTTGCAACAACATTTGATTACAGAATATTTGGAGATATTAATGGCACGGCATTTGACGTGACTTTTTCATGTTCACCTGCCGGGGAATTGGAGCCAAATGACAATTCGACTGTACAGGTATCAGAAGGAGTAGTAAGGCAGGCCCTGTTAGGTGGATTTGGATGTCCTGAAGAAAGAACCGGATTCCCTGAGCCTTATGTTTCACATTATCAGATCGCCCAGCAATTAAATAATACCTCCACACAATAATTTTTTTTTAAAAATGACCATTTTTTAGGTTATATTGTTTATATGTCAATTTCTAAAGTCACAACCCTCTTTTTTTTACTCATATCGTTTATCATTTTACTTTATTTAGCAAATTTCAATATATATGCATATGCTCAAGTTGAAATCACTACTACTGCAGATAATACTGCCGCTACATCTAAAGCAGTAACATCCACAAATGATGCTATATTGAAATCCCTGGTAATAATATCTCAAGTTGCAGTTTTAGGTATACCTTTTAATTACTTTTTTTTCAACAGATTTCTTGATAAAAAAAGAGATAATAATTTACTGCATGAGCATGAGCGAGAGCAAAACAACGTCTATTTTCATATTAGGACTCTAAATCTAAAAAGAGTCATAGCCATAGTAATAATTTGTTGCATATCTATAATTATTTTTTCCACTGGTTCGATATTGCTCAAGTCGTATCAACTATCCCAGAACTTGGATATGGATATATTAACGGCATTTGATATTTTAGATACCACCTCTGTAGGTCAAGTTTGGATTTTAAGAGTTGTGACATCCTCAGCAATAATTGGAATAGTGTTGATCATTTTTGCTACATGTATAAGGAGGAAGGGAACAAATCCAATGAAAAATGAGAATCTCGATAAAAAATATAATCGGGTAAATAATATATCCAATAAATACGACAAGTTAGAACAGATCTTTTTTTTGGGTGTGATCGCGCTAGCTTCTATCAATCTCTTTTCTAACAGTATGGTTAGTCATAGTAATTCGTTACCCTCATTTTCTAATTTTGCAGTTTCTATGGATTGGATTCACTTTATGGCCGTGTCCATTTGGATAGGTGGCTTATTTTATATTTCGTTAGTTGTTGTAAAAAATTTCAAACCTATTGTTAATCACAATGACGATAAATCAAATAATAGCACAAACACAAGTAAGTTTTCTAATAGTACAGAAAGTCTTCTTAACATGTCTATTGCTCTAATGTATTTTTCATTTATAGTTATTAGCGTACTTTGTATAATTGGAGTCTCTGGTCTCTATTTAGGTTATGTGCATCTCCTGGAGTTGAATTCAGTATTTAATACACAATATGGACAAATACTTGTCCTAAAGCTTGCATTGGCGTTTCCATTAATTTTTATCGGCCGATATAACCAGCTTAAAATATTTAGATATGCATCACTGATGTCAAATTTGTTAAAAGACAAGAATAAAACTAAGAATACAGATAACAATACCCTTGCTCAACAATATAATGAAAAAAGAACACTTTTGTTCAAAACACTTAATAAATCGATAAAAATTGAGTCGTTATTAGGCATAACTGTTCTTATTGTAGCAGCTTTCCTTTCAGTCACCTCACCACCTTCTTTAGAAGCAACAAGTCAAGATTCATTTAACATTCAAGATAACAAAAATAATGTGAGTGAATCAAATAAATCGTTTTTCTTATACCTGGTCATGGCTCTAGCCATAATCATATCTGCAATTGGTATAATCAATTTTCGAAGAAATCAAAAGCACATAAAATCAGTATTTGTATTGATAGAATAATAATCAGATGTACAATACCACTTCTTTTCTTATATCAGTAAAATCGTATGATTTGAAATGCTGACGTATGATGTAAAATATTATCGAAGGTAGTGTGATATAAATATGTATACTGATCATAGTAACCATCATTCAAATGACTTTTTAAATACAGCTAATAAACCTACAACTTGCTATATATTTCAAGGCGTGTGTAGAATACTGTACTTTTTTTATTTGATCCAAGTATTATTATGTCATTC
>JAKDMR010000440.1 GCA_030452275.1 Candidatus Nitrosocosmicus sp.
TTTAATTCATTCTTTATATTATGAAAATTAAGAACATGAGATAATGGTTATACTATTTTGAAAATAATACTTACTGGAACACCCGGTGTTGGCAAACACACTATCGCTACCATCCTCTCATCTTTGTTTGATAAAGCACCAATTGTTGATATAAATAAGATAATTTTATCTGAAAATCTTTTAATTTCTTCCCAAATAGGAAATCACGATGTAGATATTCAAAAGTCATTTGACTTTTTGACTTTGTTGCTTTCTAAGAAAGAATATCAAGATGGTATTATTGTTGGACATCTTGCACCTTATGTAATAGATCCGCTGTTAGTAGACCTTGCAGTAATATTGAGAAGATCTCCGTACGAGCTAAGAAAAATATATGAAGACAGATCATATTCACAAACCAAAATTAGTGACAATATGGTTTCAGAGATCTTGGGTATAATATCTTATGATGCATCAAAAAACTTTGAATTTTCCAAACTTTCTGAATTAGAGATCGCTACTAGTGTTTTACCATCCGTTTCGGCTCAAAAGATTGTCAATATGCATGGGGATAAGAAGCAAAGATCTTTCGGAAACATCGATTGGTTGCCTCTTATCCAAAATGATCCGGATATGTTGAAATTTTTGAAATAAATCTTAATTTGAACTGATTTCATATATATATACCTTAAGACATTATCCTCTTGGATAATGGCTGCTTTAATTTCAAGAAAATTTGCTGAAGAAAGTGTACAATTTTTAGGAAAAAAAGTTTCAATTGAGACTTCCGACAATAAAACTTATTCTGGTATATTGACCGGTTTAAATGAAAAATTTGATTTAATATTGGACCACGTAGACTCCCAACAAATCCAAAAACTAATGATAAACGGTTTATTCGTAAAAGAGGTAAAGCTCTTAGAGAGGCCATTTGATTTGAAAGCCCTTTCTGAAAGGCTGTCACGAGTATTCCCTGGATTAGTAAAGATTCGAGAGGACGTAGGCGCAATCATTGTGATGGACAAGATTAAGGTAACCGAATTTGGAATCGAAGAAGGATCTGGTTTGTCTGCTTCACGTGTAAAAGCGATTTACGATGAATTCCTTAGGGAGTCCAAGAATTAATCTTGGTATTTGAGGTGAAATGTACTGATTTAGCTGCTCGGATCGGTAAATTAACCACTCCTCATGGTTCTTTTGAAACTCCATCGTTTATACCTGTAATTCATCCAGTCAATCAACAAATCAGCCCAAGTTTTTTAAAAAGTCTTGGCTTTGAATGCATAATAACAAATGCTTATATCGCATTCAAATCTTATGGTGAAAAAACCAAAAAACAGGGAATTCATCAAATCGTTAATTTTGACGGACCTATCATGACAGATTCAGGGGGTTACCAAGTGCTAGAATATGGTAAAGTCAACGTAACACCTTCGATAATGGCACAATTTGAACTTGATATTGGTAGTGATATCCCCGTTCCATTAGATAAACCAACAGGCTATGGTTTGTCTTATAATACGGCAAAATCCTATGTGGATGAAACTATTTCAAATATAGATGAAACAATCGATATCATAAGAAAAAATAAAACTGATCTGAATGATGATAATAGCAGTGATGATATTTTATCCTCAAAAGGTGAAATATGGACTGGAACAATTCAGGGTGCTGAGCATTTTGATCTCGTACGGTATTCGGCCTCACTTTTAGATAAAAAAGGGTTTTCATTTTTTGCAATTGGTAGCCCAGTTGAACTGATGGAAGCTTATGAGTTTTCTACACTCGCTCGACTGATAGAAGCTACCAAATTATCCATACCAAACAAACCTATCCATTTATTTGGTGCAGGTCATCCATTAACAATTCCTCTTGCTGTTGCGTTAGGTTGTGATACATTTGATTCTGCATCGTATATTTTATATGCAAAAGCTAATCGTTATATGAGTTCTTCAGGAACACTGAGGTTAGAAAATCTTTCATATTTACCGTGCTGCTGTCCTGTTTGTTCATATTATTCAGTTAAAGAATTGATTGACGAAGTCCCTCAAACCAGAATTATTAATCTTGCTAAACATAATTTGTATGTTCTAAAACAGGAGATGTCTGCAGTAAAGCAATCAATTTACGATGGTAGGCTTTGGGAATACGTGCTGCAAAAAGCAAGATCTCATCCCAAATTAATGGATGCAATTCATACAATTAAGAATTTTGAATATATTCAACAAAATACTCCTGTCTTTAAACAAAAAGCAATCTATTTGTTTGAACCAATAGATCAGTTTAGACCAGAGCTAAAAAATTATCGCAACATGTTAATTAATAACTACAAATCGCCCAATAATAATATCCTACTTTTATATCCAGATCAGGGGATAAGACCATTCTATTCCTCCTATGTATTACGAAAACTTTCCAGTACATTTCCTGACGCTTCAATTTGTCTCTATAATCCATTTTTTGGTTTGATTCCGGTTGAAATATCGGATATTTATCCCACATCTCATAATATATTTACAAAACATTTTGACGAATATGATCCTAAAAGTTATACTGAATTTCTCAAGTTATTAAACTCCTTCTTAAAAAATAATACTTTTAAATCAATTCATATAATTGCTAATAACTTCATTAGAAAATTGCTCCCTGTTATTGAACT
>JAKDMR010000005.1 GCA_030452275.1 Candidatus Nitrosocosmicus sp.
ATCACCAATAGCCCAACGCACCTGATCTGTAATTAAAAAAATTACAACCGACAAGAGGAAGTGAATTAATACACTATAGCATGAATATAAGATACTATTAACATTTCTTTGAAAATTTTGTCCATGACTATGTTGTGCGTAAAGAGTAGCGTTTTATATTGGAATAAATTATTTGTGGTGCTTTAGTTATTGATATCTTTACAATTCAATGGGGTTTTCTAGTGATGTGTAAGTGTATATACGTTGCATAATAGATCTTACCATATATTGACTGATATGTGAGAGTTCCTACTAAGGAGATTTTAATTTTAATAAGTATGATATAAACATCTAAATATCAATCTCATACTAAATTCTCGTTATATTGAAAAGCATTTGTATATCTCATAAGGAAGATGCTGATGGGATAGTTTCCGCAGCGTTACTACAAAACGCCCTGAAGATTAGGAACATATTTTTGGTAGATTATCCAAATTTATTGAATTCCTTAGACTATACAATATCTCTTTGTCATAAGAATAGGAAGTTCTCGAGAGTTTTCATTTGTGATGTTGGTCTTAACAGAAAGAATCAAACCTTATTTATAGATAAGTTGAAGATCCTACTACTTAGAAATATTGAAGTGATCTACATAGATCATCATTATCTTGAGATGGAAATAAGAAGAGAACTGGAATTAATTGGGGTGAAATTAATCCATGATGTTAATGATTGCACTTCTGTTCAAATTTACCACCTACTTAGTGCTAAATTAAGCAGTAGGTTTGCCTTTTATGCTGCTGCTGCAGCATTGACGGATTATATGGAATCAAATCCAATGGCAAGTTTATTAGTTGGTAAATATGACAGAACGTTCTTAATGTTGGAATCGTGTTTTTTATCATATATCATATCTTCATCACAAAAAAATATCGATTTTCTAAAATTTATCTCTAGGGCAATATCCAAAGGAAAAATGCCACATGAGATTAAGAATGGATTCAGATTGGTCAGGGAGTTTTGTGAAAAGATTAATAATGCAACTACCATAATAGAAAGCCAATCTAAGCACTTGAATAATATCTCATATTTTGAGCATAACTTAGAGTTATCTTCAAGCATGATAGTAAATTTCGTTCTGGGTATTACAGGTAAGAAAGTTGGAATAGCATTTAAATTAAAATCAAATATTAATTCATATATTCTTTCAATTCGTGGTTCTAAAGAGTGCAAAACTCATTTGGGGATGCTAGTGAACAATCTATCTGCGGAATTAGATGGTAGCGGAGGTGGACATGACAAAGCGTGCGGAGCCGTTATACCTACGGAGAATTTCAAGAAATTTTTAGATAAATTAGATCAAGCAATCGTCTAAACTTGTTCAAAAAACTATTTAGTTAATATTTCATTATAACATAGATTCCAATATGACCAGGATAGGAGAGATTTACCGAAAGGTACATGGTAGATTAGTTGAACGACCGACTAATTTTAGTTGGGTGATTCCTCAAAAATTGGCAGGTAGCGGGTTGCCATCATCTTATGATCAACTCACATGGCTTGCGTCTAATAATATAAAAAGTTTAGTTACTGTCCGTGAGATTCCGTTACCAGAAATTTGGATTCAAAAAGTGAATTCTCAAAACTTCGAGTTAGAAAATTATTTTTTGAAAACCGATGATTATAATGCTCCAACTATCGACGAAATTCATGAAGTGGTGGATTATATCGAAAAAAAGATTGAGGCAGGTAAGCCTGTGTTAGTTCACTGTGCTGCAGGAAAGGGGAGGACAGGAACCATCCTAGCGGCCTATTTGATAAAAAAGGAAGGGCTGAGTCCATATGAAGCAGTTAGGAAATTGAGACTCATGAGGCCTGGATCAGTTCAATCAGAACGACAATCTATGGTCATTGAGCATTATCACAGGTTTCTTGAGCAATAATATTTACTGCTATGAATCTGACTGTAATATTTAAATTGACTCAAAAAATTCTACATCTATTGATGACTAACATGGTGTTCAATTCCTTTCAAAATTATCAAGTAAAAATTGATGAGAAGATGAAGATGATAATGATATTTCTAACTTCATTTATTATTGTCACTTGTCTATTTTCTATTAATACTTTACATTCAATCGAATTAGATAGTGTGTCGGGAAATACCTCGGCTTTCGAGCTAGATCAAACGACCACAAAAGCTAGTCACAATCTTATCACGAGAGATTATAGCAATGCATTGCCTGATCTATTTGATAAGGTTGAGAAATCAGTTGTACAGATAACTGAACTTGGGACCACTCAAGCTACGGAACCTAACCCCTCGAGATTGGGATCTGGATTTGTATACGATAAGTTAGGACACATTGTTACTAACTTTCATGTGGTAGATGGTTCAAAGAACAATAAAGTTTACGTAACATTTCTGGATGGAGTATCATATGAGGGTGATATTGTAGGGATTGACCCTTATTCCGATCTCGCTGTTATTAAACTATCTGAGGTAGATAATAATCTCAGTTCCAAATTGGTCCCGTTAGAATTGGGCAATTCTTCTAAAATTCGAATCGGAGAAAAAGTCGTAGCTATTGGAAACCCTTTTGGATTGTCGGGATCCGTATCTGAAGGTATTATTAGTGGGCTAGGAAGACTAATGCCAGCTGGCGATAATGGTGGATCCCAGCAAAATCCGTTTGATAAGACCCAAATAGTGAAACCTGTTCCGTCGTTTTCAATACCTGACATCATTCAAACAGATGCTGCCATAAATCCAGGTAACTCGGGAGGCCCATTGATAGATATGAGTGCGAATGTTATTGGAATTAATACAGCCATTTTCTCTAATACTGGTGTTTATTCTGGGATCGGATTTGCCATTCCATCTAATTTTCTGACAAAAATTGTACCGCTCTTAATTGAGAACGGAGAGTACGATCATCCATATATTGGGATAAATGGGTTTGACATAACTCCAGAGATAGCAAAATTATTGAATTTACCTGAAGCCGTAGGCTTTTTAGTGATCAATGTTACTGATAATAGTCCTGCCAAAATGGCTGGGATACTAGGGGGGAATAAGAGCATGCTAATTAATGGATTGCCTATCGAACTTGGCGGTGATATAATTACCGAGATAGACAATAAGCCTGTAAGAAAGGTAGATGACATTTTGTCATATTTGGAGAATTACAAACGAATAGGGGATAACGTTAACCTAACAGTGTTAAGAGGTTCAGATCATGTCAAGCAGGTTATAACGATCCCGTTGACTGCTAGACCATCATTGGAAACGAATTTGACAAGCCCATCTTTGGGCGTAATAGGTTTGGATGTAGCACCTGAGATTGCCAATCTGATGAATATCTCAAGAGATAACGGCTTCTTAATTACCAGCATAATTGGTAATAGTTCTGCTTCTAAAGCAAATTTGAGGGGCGGTTATATAGTTACCGAAGTCAATGGCACAGTATTAGAGCTAGGAGGAGACATAATAGTAAAGATGGATAGCGTCGACATAAAAAACCAAATGGACATAAAGAATTACCTGAAGACTAAGAATATTGGTGATTCTGTTATTATTACCGTATTAAGGGAAGGCGATTATTTAACAAAATCTCTAATCCTTGAACCGATTAGTGAAAATCAACGGATATTGGAGGATTCCAAAACAACTGATAATGATTTACCTCCTCCTTTCTTACAGGATGACCTTAAAGAATTTCTAGAGTCATGTGCAAAAGTGTTGCCTAGAGAAACTTGTGAATCGATGATAATCATAAAATAATATTTTCATAATAGATGATATATATCGGCCCTAAAATATAGTTATAGGGAAAATGATTTCAAGGAAGGAAGATGAATTCCACTTGTTTTGTAAACACGTGATAGATTTGGACCCCAGTATACGTTTTGCGGGTATTGCGGATGAGGATGGGAAATTGGAGTCCATAGCTGAAAGAAGCGGACTCGTCCCTCTGCTATCTCCTGAGGAGAGGGCTCAATATGCCATTACTGCTGCCACCAGGCAGTATACACGTTTGAGGTGGGAATACATGTTAGGCAAAATACAATACGCTAGTTCAAAATATGACCGCCTGATTAGAGCTACAATACCAATTACCGACGAAAATAGTACTTTATCGTACGTATTGCTATTGTCATTTGATCCTGAGATCACAAATGTTCACCAAATTATTACAGAAAAGATAATCCCGTTCATAAACGAGGGCAAAAGTAACTTGACGAAATTGCACGATAAATAGGAATATCCAATTCATAAGAGGTGTGATGCTTACTCCAAAAAAAGCTTTTGTTGTTATAAAATTATTCAAGTAAATTGTGCTTATGCTGAACGAAGATGTTATATACCAGAAAAATCTACTTAATGATGCATGAATAAGTTCAATGTATTTGTAGTTTTAAGTATCGTAGCAGCAGCATCTTTGTTTGGAGCAATGGTAACACCAGCTCTCGCACAAGACAACATGTCAATGCCAATGGACAACATGTCAATGCCAATGGATGAAATGGGTAATATGACCATGACGATGGATAATTCTACCGACATGGGCAATGGTACAATGACTGTAAACTAGGACAAGATATTAACCCACAATATTTTTTCTAGAATTAATTTTTTAGTTTATTTTTGTTTGAAATCGGTGATTTGGAATTGATGTTAAATAAGGCTAAATACAATTATTTTTAATGACTTTTGACAGTCTATCTGAATATTTGAACGCCCTAGAATCAGCGGGCGAATTAAAAAAAGTCCAGACGGAAGTAAGCTCTGAATTAGAAGTAGCTGAGATTATGAGACGATTGATGTATACAAAAAAAAGTCCTGCCATTTTGTTTGAAAACATAAAGGATTTTGAAATACCTATCCTCGGCAACGCATTCGGATCAATTAAGAGATTACAGATAGCTTTAGACTTGGAAGATTTTTCAGAAATAGGAAATCGAATCGTTGAAATGACCCGGATGAAAATGCCATCGGGGGTTTTAAACAAACTAAAAATGCTTCCGAAGTTATCGGAATTCTCTGAGTATGGCCCTAAAATTGTGGATAAAGGCCAGGTTCAAGAAGTCATTGAAACAGATAGCCCTTCATTCAAACAATTTCCCATTCTCAAATCATTTAAACATGATGCAGGAAGATTTATAACCTTTGGAATGACCGTTACCAAACATCCAGAAACCGGGATTCGAAATATAGGTGTTTATCGTATTCAAATTCTGAATGACAAGCAAGCGATAATGCACTGGCAGATTCACAAACGTGGTGCCCAGCATTCTGATATCTCAAAAGAATCTAAAAAGCCAATTGAAGCAGCAATAGTAATTGGGGGCGACCCAGGTACCATTTTCAGCAGCATAGCTCCAGTTCCAGAAGGTATGGATAAATTTCTGTTTGCAGGAATTTCGCGAAAGAAAGGGGTCAAAATGGTAAAATGTAAAACAGTAGATTTGGAGGTACCAGCTAATGCAGAAATCGTATTTGAGGGCATCATCGACCCAGAAAACCTAGAAACTGAAGGGCCATTTGGAGATCATACTGGTTATTTTACGCCTCCCGACAAATTCCCCGTTTTTACATTAACCGGCGTCTTGCATAGAAAAAAGCCTGTTTATTTAACCACTGTCGTCGGAAAACCCATTCTGGAGGATGCCTATTTTGGAAAAGTAATAGAAAGATCTTTCTTACCTCTGATACAGATGTTTCAGCCCGAAGTGATAGATTTCTCGATGCCAGCAGCTGGATGGTTTCAAGGATTGGGAATAATCTCAATTAAGAAGAGGTATCCTGGGCAAGCAAAAAAGGTGATGATGGGACTATGGGGGTTGGGCCAGCTCTCCTTAACTAAGATTTTTGTCGTAGTTGATCAGGATGTAGCCGTTCATGATATGGATAATATTATTTGGGCCATAACAACCAAAGCAGATCCAAAACGGGATATATTGATAATAGAGAATGTCCCTACTGATACCTTGGATCCCTCATCTCCTTTGGTAAATTTTGGATCAAAAATGGGAATCGACGCCACAACCAAATGGAGAGAAGAAGGCTTTTTTAGGGAGATTCAGGAGGAAGTTCACGTCGATGAAGAAACGAAATTGTTGGTCGATAAAAAGTGGTTTACATATGGATTTCCTCTAGAAAATACTCACGCTAGTGATGTCGACTGAAGCAATTTCATCACTGCATTGATCCATGCTTAAATTCAACTTAAAGCCTTATATTTAGGAATTTCGTATAGTAGGTTACTCAGATAGATAATGTCTAGTAAAGACAAAATCAAAACTAATAACCTCCAGTTGAAAAAAGCCATGAAATGCGAGAGTTTGGATGAAGGAACATTTGCATTCTTGAATTGGATGAATTGCAAGTCATTTGATAGTGAAGGCTATGAACAGAACCCTCCTTTAATATTGAAATATGTTGATTTTCCTACGGTTGGTTTGGTAAGATTATTTGATAGATTTTTGGGGCACGATATTTTTGTCGATATAACAGATTCCGTACCATTGTGTAAGACATGTATAACAGATGATTGTTCACATGTTGGTTTTACTATATGCTTACTCCAATTAATTGAGCGAGAGGGGTTTGAGTCCATGGATGAGGTATTGAAATAGATAATCACTAGAATTTAAATTTGAATTGTCGAAAAACTATGAGACGAATTTACAATAAAATTTTTATATTCATTAATCTAAGGTTTGATAATGACGGAGAATAATGAATATGTTCCAAATGTAGTGGCTTTAGAGGTATTAGAAAAAAATGGTGTTAATATTGAAAGACTAAAAGAATTGATAACCAAAGGCGTGGGTGCGGAATTTACAACCTATTATTATTATACTATTTTGAGGATGCACTGTACAGGCCTTGATGGAGAAGGAATCAAGGAGATAGTTGAAGATGCAAGAATTGAGGATAGAAACCATTTTGAGGCTATGGTCCCGCGACTTTATGAATTGGGCGGAAGTTTGCCACGAGATATCAGAGATTTCGCAACCCAAGCTGGATGTCCAGACGCTTACTTGCCAGAGAATTGGAAAGATTTGACTTCTATCATAAAAGTACTTTTGGAAGCAGAACAATGTGCTATTCGATCGTGGGGAGAAGTTTGTGACATGACAGGGGGAAAAGATCCCAGAACCTTCGATATTGCCCAGAGGATAATGCAGGAGGAAATTGAGCACGAAGCTTGGTTCATAGAACTGTTATCAAAAAGGCCATCTGGACATTTTAGGAGAAACTTTCCAGGTCAATCACCATATACCTCTGGTGCAGGTGGGCTCAGCCACCTTTAATTTTTATTCTTGTTAAATTGCTATGATTATTTTGAGAAACTTTCAGAAAATTCTATTTTTCATAATTTAGAACCGCACTAGCATACTTTGAGACAGTACAGCCTTTTAGAAATGCCTGACAAAAGTTTTTTTTTAGTAGAGAAATATTTTATAAACCCGGTGTAAAATAATGTTAATGGTATTGCACTTAACAAGTAGAAGGAAGGGGGAATTTCTTATGGCAATAGCTGGGATTGGCTTGGCTATTGGTGCCATGAGTATAAGCGTGCCACAAGTCGCATATGCAGGCTTGTGCATAACAGGATTGGGTATTGTATCTATGTTGTGGAGGTAGATCTAATTGATCTGTCATACCTTTGTGTTTTGTAGATATAGTGTGGCATGCAAGAATGCATTAGGAATATTTTGATTTATTAGGCAACTTGATAATCTGAGTGAGAAGTGGATGGACAGAGTACAGATATCTCTTCCCATAACCTTTATACAAATGAAAACCTTCTCAAGCCTTTAGTCCAACTAATATTCTTGGTTTCGACCCAAGCGAGATAGGTGCATAATAAATGAATAAATGCAATCTGGGCGAACACATAATCAGGAGGTTTTCGAGAGTTAGTCTACGAATAATTTTTTCTTAGTGTTATCCCAGCAGTGTCTTATTTCTTGAATGTAGAATTCTTTAAATCCCAACAAGTTCTACATAATTGACCCTTCATACCCCACAAAGGTTTGGGATTATATCTAATAAAACCCAATTTCTTATTGCATTCATTGCAATAATTATTGATTTTTTCGTATTCTTTGGATTTTTTTTCATAGCAATCAATGCACAGAAGTTGACTTGAATTCAGATTCCACTTCCATTCAGGTTTCATGATTTCGTCAGAAAACTGATTCTTACATGAAAAGCAAACCTGGCAGTTTGTAATAGATTCGCTAGGGTGTGAATTTTTCTCCGATTTGCTAATATTTGAATTCCCTGCTTGATTGGACTGAAAAATTTCTTTGTTTGTATTTGCATCTTCCTTCTCATCGGAACGGGTTGATTTTCTCTTGAATGGAATCCTCACTTCTAAATATATTCGAAATTGTATTATTTTAGAGTTATAAAATTCTCCAAGCTAAAGCAAATACTTAATTTTTAGAAGTCTTCAATTAATGTTGTTGTCGCAGTCTTACTATGACATACTTGAGATAGATCAACATGCAACTATTGCTGATATCAAAAAATCATTTAGACTCCTTGCCCTCAAGCACCATCCTGACAAGAACAAAAGCTATGGATCTCATCAAAGGTTCTTAAAAATAGTAGAAGCCTACGAAGTACTATCTGACGAAAATTCAAGAAGGAAATACGATTTAATTAATTCATCGTCAAACCTATCTTCCAATTTTAATCCAAGATGGACACCATCAGCTGATTTGTCAAAATTCTACAGTTACGAAGTTATAAAGAATTGGCATGTCCCTAACAAATCTGCTGGAGGAATGTGGGACATAGGAGAAAAGGAAAATCTTGGAATGTGGAAGACCACTTTAGCATTATTTGGATCATTAGCATGCGTAGCAGGCTTTATTATCATTTTATCAAATTAGTTATTGCAACTATCAATCTCAACTATTTCGAGAGCTAATCAAAAATAACTGGCCGTGTGTGATCACTATTTCTTAGTGCTATGATGTTTTCATTCTAAGTATATTATTATTACCATCTATTTAGTATAATTCGAGTTTATTTTATAGCTAAATAAGACGACAAGTCTTGAGATTCTAATTTTTTGTACTATTAGCCGGTTCCCAAATGTGGGAGACCTGCTTTCTGTCTTTAAAGTAGCTTACAGGTAACTGTAGATAACACAATAAAACACATAACGAGCCCTTAGGATATTTCACCGAAATCTTGACAAATTCCTTTATTGTTACAGATATGGGAGCATTGAAATCAAATTTTCTTGTCATTTCCTTTATCTGGCTGTGTCCTATTAATGCTCTTACTATCTGGCTAAAAAAATCATATTTGGTAATAGGAGGGTTAAAATAAATTATTGCATCATCTTCATAGATTACTCTCCTATCCATTTCAAGCACTTTACATTGAAGATATAGATCTATAGCTATTATTTCCTCGGGAATTACTATCCTCTTGGCCAAATCAGCATTCAAAGCAAGTGCTCTTCCCATGGTTGTATATTGAGAAAGGCCTTTCATTCTAATCGACCTTAACCAATAAGCGATAAAAATAGATGCACAAGCATAGAGGCTAGTGCTATTAATTTTAGGGATGGTATTAGAAGCACATAATCCCACGTTATCTGAAATCTTTATCGATAATCGTGAGATGCAGTTTTCTCCGATCGTGATGTCTGCATCCAATAATATTATGATACTACCTTTTGCATTTCTGAAAATAGAATTCCAACCTTGACTTGCCCCTTTTCGTTTGTCATTGTGAATCAAACGAATATTGAATTCTGGATTTTCAGACTTTATTTTGTTGATTAGATTTGGAGTTTCATCATTTGAATCATCTACGAATATTATCTCGGTTATAACCAGATTGTCTGTTAGCTTTTGAGATTTGAGGGTCTCAAAAAATTTCAAAATATTATTCTCTTCATTATAAGTAATTATTCCGATTGTGATAGAACATTTATTCATGTTGCCTCGATATTCTCTCTAATTTTTCGAGCTAGACTCTCAAGCTCCTCTATTTGTGCTATCTTACGCATGGGCCATTGACCTTTAACTTTCTCAATTGAATACCTAGGGACTATGTGAACGTGTACATGTGGTACAATCTGGTTTGCAGATTTTCCATTGTTTTGGTTAATATTGAATCCGTCGCTTCCTAGAACACTCGTAATCGCTTTTGCTAACCGTGGGACTAAAGAATGCATTTCGCCTACCTCCTTAATCGGCATTTCTAAGATATTTCTAAAATGCTGTTTAGGTACTACCAGAGAATGTCCATGATTTATTGGATACTTGTCCATAAAAGCCAAAAATTTTTCATCTTCATAAATTATTGCGTTAGGTAAATTTTTCAATACTATCTGACAAAAAATACAATTGTGATTCAATGTCTGCATCCTTATCAAGATAGTGATATTGAAATATTTAATTTAATATTTAACAGTTAATATGTTTTGTTATAATTTGGTGTTTATTTTTAGTTCATTTTAAATAGCTCGAAAATTTTTTACAAAGTATGAGTGAATCAATTGAGTTAGAAAGTTTCACACTGAATTTTTCTTTCCCTTGCCCAAAATGCGAATACCTTAACGAGATCTCTTCAAATGAATTGCATAATAATAGCATAGAATGTGGAATGTGCGAGACTATATTCAAGTTTGAGGGTTTGGATTCCATAAAAATATTAGCTACCTTGGAGTAATATGATATACTTACGAAAAAGAATTAAGTTTTTATTTTGTGATTCTAATCTAGATACTTGTAATGATTTTACCTAGCAGAAAAACAGTTGAAGGAGCATCCCGCGCGCCTCATAGGGCAATGTACAAATCAATGGGTCTATCCGATGATGATCTTAGTAGACCCCTAGTAGCAGTTTCTAGTACTTGTAATGAGGCAACCCCATGTAATATTCATTTGGGAAAACTTGCTCAAAAATCAAAAGAAGGTGTAAAAGACTCTGGAAACACTCCGCGGGAATTTACTACCATCGCTGTTTCTGATGGCATTGCAATGGGGCATGAGGGGATGAAATCCTCTCTTGTTAGCAGGGAGATTATAGCCGATTCGATCGAAGTAATGGTCAGAGCACATCAATATGACGGAGTGGTAGGAATTTCTGGATGCGATAAAAGCTTGCCAGGAACTTTAATGGCTATGGCTCGTCTCAATTTACCGTCTATATTCGTTTATGGTGGTACTATTCTTCCAGGTATTTGGAATGGGAATCCAGTTACTATTCAGGATGTTTATGAGGCAGTAGGAACATTTGATGCCGGTAAAATGAGCTTGGAAGAATTAGTAAGTCTCGAAAATGTTGCCTGCCCATCAGCTGGATCGTGCGCTGGGATGTATACAGCTAATACCATGGCATCTATCAGCGAGGCAATAGGGATGTCGTTACTAGGTAGTGCTACACCACCTGCGGAAAGCGAAGAAAGATACAAAATTTGCTTTGAAACTGGTAAATCTATTGATCTTCTTTTACTTAACGATTTGAAACCTAGAGATATAATGACCTATGAGGCCTTCGAAAATGCGATCATGATGGCTAACGCAATAGGAGGTTCGACTAACGCAATACTTCATCTATTAGCACTGTCACGCGAAAGCGGAATCGAGTTAGATATAAAAGATTTTGAATATATACGGAGAAAAACACCTCATATTGCAAATATGAGACCTGGTGGAAATTATGTAATGTTGAACTTGGATAATATTGGGGGCATTCCAGTAATCTTGAAATCATTACTAGATAAAGGTATCTTAAATGGGGATGTGGAGACAGTCACCGGTAAGACAATGAAGGAGAATCTTAAGTCCTATGACTTTAACAAATCCAAGTCCTATTACAAAGAACACCAAACTGAGTTTCGAAATATCCTTCGGACTGTTGATAATCCAATACACAAAGAAGGAACGTTAAAAATTCTATTCGGAAATTTGGCACCTGAGGGTGCTGTCATCAAAGTTGCAGGATTAATAGAAGATAAATTTGAGGGGATTGCTAAAATTTATGATTCAGAAGAATCTGCATTTGATGCTGTTTCAAAAAGAGAAATTAACGAAGGCGATGTAGTTGTTATAAGATATGAGGGTCCAAAAGGTGGACCGGGAATGAGGGAAATGCTTGCGGTGACAGCCGCAATAGTGGGTCAAGGGTTGGGCGAAAAAGTTGCTATGCTGACTGATGGTCGATTCTCTGGTGCTACTCGGGGGTTCATGATCGGGCATATGTCTCCAGAGGCCATGGTAGGTGGACCAATTTCCATAATCAAAAATGGTGATAAGATTAATATCGATTTGCTCAAAGAAACAGTTGATCTCAAGATTTCAAAGAAAGAATTCACAAATAGGATCAAGAAATTTAGACCCATAAAGTATAGGTATCGCTCAGGAGCCTTGGCAAAATATGCAACATTGGTAAGATCTGCATCGGAAGGGGCTATAACCTCCTCGATACCGAAGTACATGAAAAAGAGCTTCAACTAATTTTTTACTTCAATAGAATCTATGATCCCATAAAGTGGAAAGTTATGAAAATGGTCTGCTATCTTGTCATCAAGGAAAATAATTTGCATTAGCTCAAAATTATTGATCATAATCACCACCTTGCTATTCTCAGAGACGAGTTTGTCATCCGTAAAAAAGTCTACTGTTCCATCGATGAATATGGTGTCATCAGTTCCAAAAAATGCATTTCCATCACCGTTAAAATTGTTAATCGTATGCCAGTGAAAGCCTTTGGCGTTTGAGGTGATCATTACAAATTTTGAATCAAAAAATGCAACTTTCGAAGAATTAACATTCATTTTCCAATTGCCGGAAACTATTATTGAAATATTCTCATTAATGAGGTTACCAGAAGTATTAGTAGTGCCATAATTACCTATGGTTGGATTACCTTTTTCAATAGATTGAATGATAATACCTGAAAGCATTGAAACCAAATTATTTGATAAGTTATCGGTCTGGTTCAACTGACCTGTTCCTGTGGTAGATACCCTCGTGTTCCTACCCGGATTCATGATTGTTGATAAATTACCTATGCTGATTATGTCATCCGTTCGTTGAGAAGGTGATGAGTTTTGATTTGAATTTTCAATATTCGTGTCAAGTGAAGAAGTAATTAGTTGATTATTTTCATCGGATCCGTTATTTGATATTAGTGATGGATTCAAGGTGGAGACTAGCAATCCTGAAAGCCCGAATGTGTTATTCACGTCAAGTCTGCTGCTCTTTGAATTTAGGATGCTTTCTCTAGATACGATATTTTTTGTATCGGCAAGAACGGCCTCGAAAATACTTTGAGTGAAAAAGAAAAAGAATAATAAAATGAGTAGTGGAAGAATTTTTATCAGGTCCAATATTTGTAGTATTGCTGATTTTTTTTAAATAAATTTCTTTCCTTATAAAACGTAGTCCAAAAATTTATGAATCTAGACGTCCTATAAACATAAAATGTTGAACAAGAACCAGTTTTTTACTTTCTTAAAAATAAATAATAAGATGGAATTCTCCAAAGAGGAGATTATTAATCGCTTTGCAGAGTCTAAAATTGAAGAACTAGGAATAGACTCGTTGTTATCAGAACTTGAGGTCGAATCTACTTATACAAATTCAAATCTTAATGCATCGTGTAAAGCAGGAACCGTGTACTACAAATGGAAAGGGTCTTAATATTGATAATTTGATTTTGATGTATCTAGGAATCAATATTCGTTGACTTCAATTTCTTCAATTTCACTATGGATGATCTCCAACACTTCAGGAATGGTATCAAGGTAAATAATTGCGCAAGATCTGCAATCACTACCCTGAGCATAATTTCTTCTAGAATCCAAAAATGCATGCATATTTTTTGTAAAGTTATATATCAAAAGTAATACGTAATTTCCTAACAAATTCTTGTTAATGAAGATTTTTTTAGAAGTCGATTTAGATTGTATTCTAATCCCCTCGTCAGAATCCAAAAACAATAACAATTCCGAAAGGATTATGTCATTCGGATTAACGATCAAATGATTACCTAGTTATATGCAATCCGATCAATTTAAGACTTATAATTAACGTGGAGAAAGATTATCAAGTTGAAGCTAATCAGGAAAGGCAAAGTAAAGGATATTTATGAAACCGATGACAACACATTAATTTTTTCTTTTTCTGATAGGATATCTGCCTTTGATGTAATATTAAAAGATGAGATTCCTTACAAAGGAAAAGTCCTGTGTGATTTTGCTCTTTTTTGGTTTAAGAATCTAAAGGGAAAAAGTCACTTCAAGAAAAGGGTAGGCACAAATAAGATTGAAGTAGCAAAGCTGAACATGCTCCCTGTAGAATGTGTAGTCCGCTCATACTTATACGGAAGCTTGTATTCTCGGTATCTTCAAAATAACATAGATATTTCTGGGACGGAGGAATATTTTGCAAATAAAGATTTGCAGTTAGCTTCAAAGTTACCAAATCTTGTATTTGACCCAACTACTAAATCCGATCAACATGACAAACCTCTATCCGAAACAGAAATTCTTAATAATAAAGTACTAAGTCAAACGGAATTAACGCAAATAAAAGAACTATCCCTTGACTTGTTTTCCCGAGTAAATACGATCGTATCAGCTTCTGATTTCATTCTCTCAGATATCAAATTTGAATTCGGAAAAGACCCGAATACAGGTGAAATCATGCTCGGGGATTCGATAGGACCAGATGAATTTAGAATATGGAATATACGTGATTACCAAGTTGGACATGTTCAGGATAGTTACGACAAACAAATATTAAGAGATTGGTTACAGCGAACAGGCTTCATAGAAGAATTAGAAAAATGCAATAATCATAATACAGATCCAAAGATTCCAAAGTTGCCGAATTATATAATCGAAAAGGTGTCTCAAAGGTATATTGACGCTTATGAACGCATAACAAGATCCACTTTTACCAAGTTGGACTAATAAATTAAACTAATTGGCAAAGCTATTGTTATTTATTCTACGCTTATGATAAGCAGGCCCTGTTTGGAAGGGTCTCTCAGTAGCTCTATCATCTTTCTAGGAATGTGTATGGCACTAAGATTACAATTCAGACACAGGGTTCGATTACAAATAAAATTGCTTTTTCTTAAAACAATATCATGATGATGGGTAAGAAGGAGATTTTCATTCCCAAACCCCTGAATTTTAAAGGTAAAAGGTTCTACAATCAAATCTATTTCTATGGAAGATTGATTGTTCCTGATCTTATTCTTCAAGCCAATAGTGAGATCAGTACATGATTTGTTTGCACTAACTCCTATAATGCAATCTCCGTTAAGTGTCAAGTGTGGATCTTTGGTGATCTCTATGGTTCGAGCATGAAGAGAACGAACATTCGTGTGGCCAAAAAATTGGATTTCTTCTGTTAACAACTAGCCAAATTTGTTCATACTATTAGGTAAATAATCCTTTATTTTTTAAATAAGGTAACTATAAATAAAGATTTAGAAGTAATCTAGTTGATTTGTTACCAGCAGCAGCAGGTTATGATAGAGGAATTACTGTTTTCTCACCTGATGGGCGATTATATCAGGTTGAATATGCAATCGAAACCGTTAGGAGAGGCACATTAGCCTTAGGGATTAAAAGCACTGATGGTGTGATCCTTGCAGTAGAAGAAAAAACGAGAAAATTGCAAATATCTAATGTAACTCAAAAAATATTTCAGATAGATGATCATATAGGTCTTGCCGCAGCAGGGTATATTCCAGATGCTCGCACTCAGGTTGATCACGCACGATTTTTTGCCCAGAGCAACCGTCTTATATATGATGAAGTAGTTGACGTTGAAGGCGTTGCAAAAAACTTAGCCGATATGGCCCAACAATATACTCAATATGCTGGCGCCAGGCCATTCGGCGTTGCATTGATATTGGCTGGTGTAGACAAGAATGGAATAGGCTTGTATCTTACCGACCCAAGCGGTACTTACATTGGATATGATGCTGTGGCAATTGGTGCAGGAAGCGAACAAGTAACTGAACATTTAGAAAAAAATTATAAGAATGATATTAGTCTAGATAATGCCTGCGTACTTGCTATCGAATCTATTTTCATGGTGAGTGAAGAAAAGACTGGCACTAAACACATTAGGTTGGCTGTGATTGATTCAAAATCAAAAACTTTACGAATGATGTCGTTAGAAGAAATAGAGAATTATTCAAAACAAGTTCAAGATAAAGAGAGTCAATCTTGACTTAATCTGATCTTGATTAGCATAATAGTATATTTTTGAATATACAACCCTTTAAATAATTCTTATTTTATTGAAAAATTGATTATCAATGACAATAGAAATTGGTTCTAAAGCACCTAATCTGCAACTTTCTAAATGGGTACAGGGTACACCAACCAATATAGATAGATTGGAGGGTAATGTAATCGTTATTGAAGTATTTCAAATTAACTGTCCAGGATGTTTTCTGTATGGAATTCCGCAGGCAATTTCACTCTATGAAAAATATAAGAACAAAAATGTCAAAGTGTTAGGAGTCGCAACTGCATTCGAAGATTATGATAAAAACACATTACAAAACCTCGAACTTTTACTTTCAGAAAATCAAGTAATTGGAGAAACTTACAAAGCATTAAGACAGCACGGTAAATTGGTAGATGCAAATAAATTATATTACAAGATACCATTTCCAGTAGCTTTCGATAAAATTATCAAAATGCCAGTCGAAGTATCAGACAAGATGATTTTTGATTTTATTGAAATATATTTTTCTGATTTTTCTACATTTTCTGACAAAGATAAGACAGATCTAATTGGCAAGGTACGAAATTATTTACAGAGTAAAGAGTTTTCGGCATTGACATTTGAGACTTTTAGGTTGAGAGGGACTCCTTCTTCTGTAGTTGTCGATAAAGAGGGGATATTGAGGTATAGTTTTTTTGGATCTGAAGGTTATTTGGAAGGAGCAGTGAACGATTTGCTAAATGAACGGTGATTTATATTTTAACTTCATTGAGATTTGATGTTTCCATTCCAGATTCATTCCTTTATGATGTCTCGACAGAAATTGATAAAACAATGAAAATCTTTCAGTTATCAAGAGCATTATCGATCTTTAGAGTTAATAACGTATATATTTATCACGACAAATTATTGAACGCAAACAAAAATGATCTTCAATTCATGGTAACTATCCTTGAATACCTTGATACACCTCAATACTTAAGGCGGAAACTTTACCCCAAACTTGAAATATTAAAAAATGTTGGGAAGCTTCATCCAATAAGATCGCATCATCATAAAGACAGGTTAGAAATAAGAGAAGTAAAGACAGGTGAAATTAGAGTTGGAGTCGTTGAGAAAAGACGTGACGCCTATTTTGTAGATGTTGGATTAAGCATTCCAATTCAGTACGATGGAAAATTTAGACATGATGGTAGGAAGGTAAATGTAAAGCTATTGAGGCATAAAAATTACATTAGTGCGATTGATATCGAAAAGAACGAAATAACAGAGCTATATTGGGGATACAACCTACATCAAATAAGAGATTTAAAAAATATTATAGATAAATTTCCTATATCAAACATTATACTTACTTCTAAGCATTCGAAATACTTTAAGCCCTCTGAAAATGAGTTTTCTAAGTTGAATAGTTTTTTAGGCAATAATTCAATCTTAGTTGTTTTCGGATCACCAAAGTTTGGGTTAAATTCCATTTTGTCGAAGGAGAAAATGAACATTTCCAAGTATTACTCCTATAACTTCTTTCCAAATCAAGGTACTCAAACCGTCAGATTAGAGGAATCAATATATGGTGTATTGTCTATACTGAATATTTGTCTACTTTTTCCCTAGTCGATTAGTAGCGATAATAAACTTATTAAAGGGATCGGAAAAATTTTTGTATCTATGGGTCACCGAAAATATAGCGCTCCACGAAGAGGTAGCATTGCATTTCGACCAAGGGCCAGAGCACAAAGCTTAGAAGCTAGAATCAGAACATGGCCCGAAAATTTTAGTCGTGATAATGTTGGCTTGGTTGGATTTGCAGGATTTAAAGTAGGTCAAATTCAGGTAATGACAATTGATGATAAGGAGAAGACTCCTAATTATGGTAAACCAATAATGAACCATTCTACAGTGATATCTTTACCGCCTTTAAAAATAGTTGGAATTCGAGGTTATTCCGAAGATGGGTACGGGAAGCATGCGTTGTTCGATGTTTATTCTAAAGACAGCATAAAAGATTTATCTTCAAAGTACAAGACCAAATATTCTGAAGATGGATTAATAAAAGCTGAAGGAATGATCGGATCTGTTAAGTACATGAACGCTGTAGTCGCAATTTTTCCTAATAAGATTGGAATATCGCAAAAGGTCCCCTTTATATATGAAATTCCAGTATCTGGAGGAGACAATCAAACTAAGTTTGAATTCTTAAAGACTAAACTAGGTCAAGAAGTCAGAGTAACCGATGTTTTCAAAACAGGACAGAATATCGATGTCCATGGGATTACTAGGGGAAAAGGAGTTGAAGGCCCAATTACAAGATTTGGTGTTAAGAGAAAGCAACACAAATCAAGGAAAAGTGTTAGAGCTGTTGGAACTTTAGGTCCTATATCACCAGCAGTGGTAATGTATACGGTGGCCAGACAAGGACAGAGAGGGTTTCACCAGCGCACAGAATATAATAAAAGGATCCTAGTAATGTCAAATTCCGATAATACTGAATTGGTAAATATTAATCCAAAAGGGGGGTTCAAACATTTTGGCTTGGTAGACGGAGATTATATGATAGTTAGAGGAACTATACCTGGAGTACCGAAGAGATTAATAAAGTTGAGACAACCCATAAGGAGCAAACAATCAAAAATAAGCGAACCCAAGGTATTGGAGGTAATTGTTTAGTTGAAAACTAAACTATTCGACTTAAAAGGTAATCAAACCGAAGATATAGATCTACCGACATTATTTAGTTTTCCGTATCGTCCTGAGACTATTAAGAAAGCGTTCGTCAATCTGTATTCACACCGGTTCCAGAAACAGGGCAGGTATCCTGCGGCCGGAGAAATTGTGAGCGCTGAATCTAGGAATACTGGTCTAGGCATCGCCCGACTTGCAAGAGCAAAAGGTGAAGGATTTTCTCGTGCAGGACAAGCAGCCGGCGTAGCTGGAGTTAGAAAGGGTAGACTAGCACATCCACCTGAATCTTGGAAGGTTACTCATAAAAAACTGAACAAGAAGGAAAATAATATCGCTCTTCTATCTGCTTTATCATCAACCCGTCAAAGTGAATTAATAATCAGCAGGGGTCATTTAATTGAAGGCATAAAATCTTTTCCTGTTATAGTAACTAACGATATTGAAAATGTAAGCAAAACCAAAAACTTACTGGACATTTTACGTCTGCTGGGAATAGAAAAAGATGTCAAAAGAGTAGAACAATCGATCAAGAAGCGTTCTGGGAAGGCCAAGAGAAGAGGCCGTCCTAACCGTATTGGAAAAAGTGCACTAATAGTTGTCGGGAATACTGAGTGTGAGTTGTTGAAATTAGATAATTCTATTCCTGGGATTGGAGTAAAATGTGTAAAAGATTTAAGTGTCTTAGACCTCGCACCTGGTGCAAGACCAATAAGGTTAGTGGTGTTCTCTCAAAATTCATTAGACGAATTGAATAATTTGAAAATTCCGAAAAATATAATTCTGGAGAGTCCGACATGAATAAGTTCTTATATAACAAAAAAATCGAAATAAGTGCAGATATCGCAACTAAGATAATCCTTGAGCCCTATGTTACCGAAAAGACTTTCAATATTATTGAAAAAGAGAACAAACTTAGTTTCATAGTACATAATAAGGCAACCAAAGGTCAAATCATCAAATCTATGAGGATAATCTATGAGGCAGAGATTAGTGAAGTAAATACTTTTAATACCATTAGAGGTAAGAAAGCAATTATGAAATTCAAGAATGTGGATGGCGCAAGACAGCTCGCAACTAATTTAGGTTTAGTGTAAAATATGGAAAATATTGCTAAAGAGACTGAATTAATAATTATCTGTAGGAGTAGATAAGAAAATGGTACGTGAATTTAAATTCAAAGGATATTCCGGTGAACAAATCCAAAAGCTATCAATTGAAACACTTATGCCGCTCTTAAATTCAAGGCAAAGACGATCTTTGGATAAGAGACTCTCCACTTATATGAATGACGAAAAGAGAAAATTTAGAGAAGATTTGAAATTAGCTAGGGATGGTAAACTTAAAGGTCAATTAAAGACCCATCTAAGAGATATGATTATATTGCCCGATATGATCGGATTAACAGTTTTGGTTCATAACGGGAAAGAATTTGTTTCTTACCTTATAAAGCCAGAAATGGTGGGTCATTATCTAGGTGAATACGCTATTACCAATAAACGAGTTCAACATGGAACCCCTGGTGTTGGTTCATCACGATCAAGCTTGTACGTCCCATTAAAGTGATATAGATGCCGGATTATTCTTATTCTTTTCAAAAGTATGAAAAGTCAAGACATGTAAGGGCCGCAATTCGGGATAAATCTATTTCCCATAAGCATTCCAGAGAAATTGCTATATCCATAAACAACAAAAGTATAGAAAAGGCAAGAGAGTTCCTAGAGGATGTTTTGATAAGAAAAATAGCAGTTCCGTACAGGAGATATAACAATGAAGTAGCTCATAGATCAAATATACAAGATGGCTTTTGTTCTGGTAGATACCCCCACAAATCCACTTCTGAGTTCTTGAAGTTACTAGACAATTTAGAATCTAATGCAGAGTACAAGGGAATGGATTTGGATAGACTCAAAATCATTTCCGTAGTTGTTCACAAGGGAACAAAATTGAAAAGATTCACCCCGAGAGCAATGGGGCGAGCAAGCCCTAAATATGATACCTTGGTTCATGTTGAAATTGTAGCCATGGAAGGTAGGTCATCTTAATTGAATGCAATCAAAAACGTTTTAAAAAACAATTATCGTAATAATGAATTAGATGAGTTTCTAAAAGAGGAATTAAAAGATGCTGGATTTGGAGGGGCGGATATCCAAAAATCACCTCTGGGTACTAGACTAACCTTGTACGTGACAAGGCCGGGACTTGTTATAGGAAGGAAGGGCAGTGGCATTAGGGATCTTACTTCGAAGTTGGAGGTAAAATTTGGATTAACTAATCCTCAGATTTCAGTAGTTGAAGTAGAAGTACCTGAATTAAATCCAAAGATAATGTGCAACAGGTTAGCACAGCTCATAGAAAGAGGCACGGCATTCAGGCGAGCCGCATTGTGGACCGTGAACACTATAAAGAATGCTGGAGCACTCGGCGTTGAGGTGACCATTTCCGGAAAGTTACGCAGTGAAAGAGCTCATTTTGAAAAACATTCTTCTGGAATTATTCCAAAGAGTGGAAACATGGCTGACAAAGTAGTCCGTGAAGGCATTACACACGTCTTAACAAAAATGGGAATTATGGGCATTAGGCTTAAGATCGCAATAAAAAATGCTACACCACCCGAATTTGAACTCATAACTAATTTCAAAGATCATACTGATCAAAAAAGTCAAACAGATGATAAAAATTTATCAGATTCAAATGAGGGTAATATCCCAAACCCTAATGAAACAAAACAGCAGGAAGAAATATTAGAAAATAAAGGAGAGATAAATAGATAATTGTCAAGAAATAAGACTAAAACATTAAGACAATTTAACGATGATGATCTTAAGGATAAATTAAGTGATTTGAAGGTCGATTTGGCTAAGCTTCGTTCTGAGTCAATTAAGGGGACTTTAAAGAAAGAAGCGGGAGTTATTAGGTGGAAGAGAAGAGACATAGCACGAATCCTCACTCTGATGAATGAAAGAACTGGGGGTAAGAAATAAAAAATGCCGGTAAGCGACATAATACATTCCAATGATTATCTTGGTAAATTTGTTAATATTGTTAGATCTAGGAACGAGAGGAATTCTAACAGATCCGGAACTGTTGTGAACGAAACTAAGAATATGTTATACTTGATTACCCGGGACAGCAAGAACGTTATAAGGATTCCAAAAAACGAAATATGTGAATATGAAATTTACCGATTACAGGGAACATGTCATCTCGATGGCAAGCGATTATTAGGCAGGCCCGAGAGATTAATTAACATAGTAAAGTGATTATTATGGTTAAGAATATAGGTATCCAAGTAAAAGCTCCGAAGAAAACATGTACTAATAGATATTGCCCATTTTGTGGCTCACTATCGCTAAGAGGAAAATTGATAGTAGGGACTGTAGTCAGTCATAAAGGGAAAAACATGGTTGTCGTTGAGCGAGAATATTCACGATTTGTAGATAAATATAAAAGATACGAGAGAAGTAAATCCAGAATCCATGCTTTCATCTCTGATTGCATGGATGTGTCCGACGGAAACAAAGTCAAAATTGCAGAATGTAGACCATTGTCGAAAACCATTTCATTTGCTGTTGTGGAGGTAAGTGAGTAGACTTGTCAACTAAGTCAAGAGCCGTATCTTCAAGAGGAGTAGAAGAATTTAGGCCATATGTTACTAGGGCACTTCCATTATACGCCAATCTTGTATGCGCAGACAATACAGGTGCAAAAATACTACAGATTGCTCAAGTTACACGATACAAGGGAAGGCATTCAAGGCTACCCGCAGCAGCAGTTGGTGATTTCGTAACAGTTACTGTAAAAAAAGGACCAGCTGAACTCAGAAAACAAATCTTTGGAGCTGTCATAGTAAGGCAAAAATATCCAATCAGGAGGTTGAATGGCGTCCGAGTATCTTTTGAAGATAATGCGGCGGTTTTGGTTACAACGGAAGGCGAAATTAAAGGAACAGATCTGAAAGGGCCTGTAGCTGCAGAAGCTGCTGAAAAGTGGCCAAGAATTGCTAATTTAGCATCGATGATCATCTGAGTGAAAGAAAATGAAAAGAAAGTCAAATAATATATGTTCAAATTTATCTAACAATCTGAAGAAGGAGTACAATACAAAGAGTTTGAGAATAGTTAAGGGTGATTCAGTCAAAATTATGAGAGGTGAATACAAGGGGGTAGAAGGAAAAGTAGAGAAACTGAATACTCTGAAGGGGCGGTTAAGCATAGAAGGTGTTCAAAGGGAAAAAATCAAAGGCGGACAAGTAAAAGTTCAGATTCACGCCTCCAACGTTCGCATAACCTCCTTACACCTAGATGACAAATATCGAAAGAATAAGATAGGAAATCAGGAACAAATTAATAAATCATCAAGAAAACAAACAGTGAATACACCTGAAAAATATGAGGAAAAGAAGTGAAAATTAAATGGTAAAAAAAAGTGGTAGTACTAAATTAAAAAGACAAATGGCACCTAAATTTTGGGACATTAAACGTAAAGAATCCCCTTTCATTTTGGCACCTAGACCTGGTCCTTATTCAAAAACAAAATGCTATTCGATCGGTGTATTGATTCGCGATGTTTTGCATTTGTGTTCTAATTTGACTGAAGCTAAGAAAATATTAAACTCTGGACAAATCAAAGTGGATGGTAAAATTAGAAGGGATGGACGCTTTGGTGTCGGGATTATGGATGTTGTAGAGATAGTACCGAATGGCATAGCTTATAGAATGGTGCCAAAAGGTTCAAAATTATTAGTCCCAACTCAAACTAAGGAAAAATCATTAAAATTGTTAAAAATTACTAGTAAGGTAAGTTATCGAGGGAATAAAATCCAGTACGGGTATCACGATGGCAAAACCTTGATATCTGATAATAAGGATATGAATGTAGGAGATTCCTGTTTAGTAACGATCCCTGCAATAAATATAGAACAACATATTAAGTTTGAAAAAGGATGTAATATTCTTGTAGTTCAGGGTGAAAACGCCGGAAAGATTGGTAAAGTAGAAGAGATCAAGGATGGTATGTTTTCGTTACCTAAGAGAGTAGTGTTAACAGTAGATGAAAAAACCGTGGAATTACCGGTGGATATAGCAATGCCTGTTGGTGTTGAAAAACCTGTATTAGAGGTGTTAGTTAATGAGTGAAAATAAAATAAATCCCATGAAAGAAATTCATGTATCTAAAGTGGTAATTAATATTGGTGTAGGTAAATCAGGCGATCCTGTTGAGAAAGCCAAGAATGCTTTATCTGAGCTAACCGGAAAAACTCCAAGTGTGAGGGGCGCAAAAAAAAGCGTTAGAGATTTTGGCATTCACAAAGGCGAACCTATAGGTGCTATGGTTACCCTGAGACGGACAGATGCCACAAACTTTTTAAGACGAATAATGGAATCAAAGAGGAATGTGATAAAGAATTCATCATTTGATAATAATGGTAACATATCTTTTGGAATCCATGAACATATAGATATTCCTGGTACAAAGTACAATCCTGATATCGGTATATTTGGAATGGATGTGTGTGCCGCATTGACAAGGCCCGGCTATAGAATTTCAAAAAGGAGAAATCCCAGCAAGATCGGCAAGAATCATAAAATTACAAAAGATGAGTCAATAGAATTCTTCAAGACTCAATTTGGAGTTGAAGTCAATTGAAAATTAAGATTAGAGATTCCGCCCTCACAGGGAGGAAGAAGTTGGCCCACGGTAAGGGTACTCGATGGTGTAAAAGATGCGGATCTTTTAGTGGAATGATTTGTTCATATGATCTTATGTTGTGCAGGAGATGTTTTAGAGAAGTTGCCTTCTCGTTAGGATTTAGGAAATACGAGTAAGTGATTATTGAATGCCAGCATTAAATATTTTGTCAAATCTATTTACCACTTTATACAACAATGAAATGCGAAGAAAGCGAGAATGCATCGTATTGCCAGCATCAAGATTCTCAAGTGAAGTCTTAAGAGTAATGCAAAAGCAGCGATATATTGGAGAATTCGAACAAGTCGACGATGGGAGATTGGGTAAATTCAGGATACAACTCTTAGCAAAAATTAATAAATGTGGAATCATTACTCCTAGATTTAGTGTAAAGAAGGATCGATACTTAGATTGGGAGCGTCAATTTCTTCCATCATATAATATGGGTATTTTAATAGTATCCACCAGCAAAGGAATTATGTCACACCATGATGCTCTAAACGAGGGATTAGGAGGTGCACTTATAGGTTATGTCTACTAAACCCGAATTTTACACAAATGAGATCATTATTCCAGATGGCGTATCGGTAAATGTAGATCAGAACCTTATTACATCAAACGGCCCAAATGGGAAAGTTCAAAAAGATTTTACAAAGATTCCCGCATTAATTGAAGTAGGCAAAGAAAAAGTTACGATACGATCTTATGGAAATAGGAAAAGCGATTTTGCGTTGGTCAACACAGTGCATAGTCTTATTAGGAATATGATAAAGGGGTCTACCACTGGATTCACTTATAAACTAAAAATAGTATTTGCTCATTTTCCTATATCCGTAAAGATTAAAGGCCAAGAGGTTTATATCGAAAACTTTTTTGGAGAACGATCGGCTAGAGTATCAAAGATACTTGGGAAGGATACCAAAGTTACTGTTCAAGGTGAAGATATTTTGATAACAGGACCAAATATTGAAAATGTTTCCCAAACAGCTGCAAATATAGAATCTTCCACAAGGATAAAGAATAAGGATTCTAGAGTGTTTCTTGATGGGGTATACATATACTCCAAGGCCTAATTCTGGATCAAAAAGTAACCCTTTAAACAATTTTAGGATTAATTAAATTTGATCATAACTTTTAGTTCTTGAGCAAGACATCAAAGTAGTAAACATAACATTTATTTATTCTTTACAATTTTTATTAGCATAGTGCCGCTGTAGCTCAGCTTGGTAGAGCAAATTCATGATGGATGCATTATGAAGCTCAACTGGCTGTTAACCAGTAGGTCATCAGTCCGAGTCTGATCAGCGGCGCTTTGGTTAAATCAAAATGAAATAATGTCTAATGCTATTGCATCGGATAACAAATAAGTATGTCTGTTCCCTGAAACAAAATTATTTTTAATATCTATTCTAGGAACCCATCGATTCGATGACGTGAATAGTCTTTCTTTCTTCATCCTATTTTCAAGCGCTTCTATATCTAGTTCAATCTCTTCTATCTCTTCAGTTTCCAGGTTTTGAATTATCAGTAAAATTTTTTTAATCAAAACCCGATCCCCATTTTTGGAAAAGTCACGATTTCTTTCGTCTTCTTCAATGATTTTTATTTTGATCTGTTTTCGGTTTAATGCGTCTCTGCTCATGAGCATTCTATCACTCAGATATCCTTCATAACCCATTGAGAATCATTGTACATAAGTTGTTAATAATTATTTTAATTTTTTATCTTACTTTTGGAGAATTCTAAGTTCAATTTATTATCCTTAACACTGACTTGGGAGATTCTTATTCGATCATTAGGTAATATACTTGGGTCAACGCTTCCAATCAATCGTATACCTGAAAAATCCCCTACGCCATAATGTCCTATCAAGTCTGGAAGATTAGAAAATGATTTTTCAAGCAGGACACCTTTTCTATCTATTTTTCTAAAACCTGTTTTCTTGAAACAGGAATTGCAATAACGATTCGGTGGCCAGATATGAATATTGCAACTAAAACAATATGTAGTAATCAAGTTATCTTTCTCGGCGCTATTAATAATAATATCCATTAACTTCATCTTGTGTTATTTTTGAAGAACTATTACAGTGGTGGAAGTACCTGCAGCGGCCATATTATGAACCAGACCGCTCTTACAACCTTTTTTTTGTCTTAAACCTCCCTTTCCTTGTAATTGAAGTACTATTTCGTTGGTCTGGTCAATACCAGTTGCCCCAATGGGATGGCCACATCCAAGTAGTCCTCCCCTCACGTTCGTATAAAGGGTGCTTTCTTGCATGAACTTTCTTCCCTGACCCTTTTCGACAAATCCAATATCCTCGTAGGCCAGGAGCTCTAAAATTGAAAATGCATCATGTATCTCTACGATATCGATGTTTTGAGGTCGCAAGTTTGATTGCTGAAACGCATCTCTTGCTGCGATTCTCGTTGATATTATGGAACCGAGATTTTTCGAAATGGATGCAAAGCTAGCACCTTGGTTATTCTGGGAAATACCTTTGATCCAAATGGGGATTTCAGTCCTCTTCGCCAATTCTTCTGACAAAACAAGTAGTGATGAGGATCCCTCGCAAGGATAACAACAATCAAATTTCTTTAATGGTTCCACCACCATTTTCGAATTTACTATTGATGAATAGGTGAATTGTTTGTCATAGAAATATGCATTTATATTTTTATTAGCATTGGCATGATTCTTCAAAGAAATAATTGCTAAATCTTCCTCAGTCGTTCCATAGCTTCGAAAATGATTTTGCGCATATAGGGCTGCCCAGTGAATCGGCATATCGTATACTCCCCTGGATCTATCCCAAGTTAGTTTGTTTCCTTGACTGTTCTGCTTTTCTACTCCTGTTACTAGAACTGCTTTACATAAACCCGATTTTATCAACGAGTATGCCAGCATAACTCCACTAGTACCTGAATTACATAAATTTTCGACCCTGGTGGAAAATTTTGGCCTAATACCTACCATTTCTGATACTATATTACCTAAATAGGAATCATTGGTGCTGCTTGATACAATTAGTCCATCTATTTCAGCCTTTTGAATTTGTGTGTTCCCAAGTAGATCGATTATGGACTTGCTAGCTAAATCAGCAGTCGTAGAATCCGAAGCCTTGGTAAATTTTTGAGTATTGGAAGAATCAATTGCTATTTCCATAACTCTGTAAAATCCTCGTAGTTCAGAATCCCGTTATTGTTTTTAACAGGATTCATTTGTAGAATTGGTAAATCAATACCAATTTTTTTCCACCGTTTAATCTGACTATTGCAATCATTTACAGAACCAGCAATCACAAAATCATTGAGCATCTCATCGGTAATATTTCTAATTGCCTCCTCTAGCCCATACTTGTTGTAATCATTATGGATCTTTTCAACTGTTGACCCGTATTTCGTTTTAATTAATGATTCATAATAGATTCTCCCGACTGATATATAAAAAGCCAAAGTTCTAGCAGCTCTGAGGGAAGCCTTTGCAGGATCTTTATTGGAAACGGATGTGATAATTACAACCGCATTCTTAAATTCTTGATTTCGATTTTCAATTTTGATGTTCTCTATTACCATTTTTAATTCATCTTTTGACTTTAGGTAGAGGATTATCCCATCTGCATACTTTTTAGCAACATTAATCATCCCTGGATTTACAGCTGCTGCATAAATAGGAATATTGTCCCTAGAGTGTTCAAGTAACTTAAAATTTTTAATGTTTACAGTTTGTCCATGAAAGTTAACTTTATTCGGCTTCAAAAGAAGTCTTATCGATTGAATATATTCTTTCATTCTGATTAATGGTTTTTCAAATCTGATTCCATGAAGGTTCTCCACTAAGACAGAAGTGCTAGTGCCAAGGCCCAATATGGCTCGTTTATTTGATAGATTGTCCAATGTAATTCCACCCATACCAATCGTGGCCGGAGTTCTAGAATAGATGTTTACAATAGATGTTCCTATTTTAGCTCTGTTTGTAACTTGGGATATAGCCCCAAGGGTTGAAAAGACTTCTTTTCCCCAAGACTCTGGGGCCCAGATGGAATGAATGTTTTCATTTTTGTCCACTATCGACGCAAATTTGAGGATATCCTTTGACTTTAATAATGATCCAATACTAAATCCAATTTTTTCCTTCATTCCTATTTTGAATTTATCCTTGATAGCTCTTTGGATGATTCTTCGATATCCTTGTGGGAATCAATAGATTTCCAAAATGATTTTTCAAATTTTTTTGCTATTAATTTTTGTTCATTAGCCATTGCAGGCAGTGCTGTTGTTTCAATGTTTCCTTTATCGGGTAAGAAGTCGAAAATTTCTTGGTTAAAAAAATAAATACCTGCGTTGATCCATTTATCGATTATATTCGGTTTTTCTTTAAAACCAGTCACAAATTGCTGGTCATTGAAATCTACAATCCCAAAAGGGCTTTTTAAAGGAACGACTGCTATCGAGTTATAATCGTTCTTATGAGATAAAATATTGAAATCTATGTTGGTTAATATATCTCCATTGATCATAAAAAATCCATTTTTTTCATCCTTCAGGAGAGCATGAGTGTTTTTCAAAGCACCGCCAGTACCTAGCGGTTCCTCTTCTACCATATAAGCGACTTTTACCTTGAACTTGTTGCCACTTGCGATATGATTAATGATTTGCTCCTTTAAATAGCCAACACAGATGATAATTTCTGTTATATTATTTTTGGACAATAGCTTTATTTGCCACTCGATAATAGGCTTGCCTAGGATTTCTATCATTGGTTTCGGGCGGTTATCTGTGATAGGTTTAAGTCTCTTTCCAAATCCTCCCGCTAATATTACTCCTTTCAAAACAAGCTAACTGAATTGATTTAAAATATATTTTTTCCTATTGCGAGTTAGAAAAAGGTTACCAATATGAGGAATTTATGTCATATTTGATAAATATTATATTACTATA
>JAKDMR010000441.1 GCA_030452275.1 Candidatus Nitrosocosmicus sp.
TACTTTATTTACAATACCACTTCTTAAAACTAGTTAGCACTGCTGTGTTGGATGTATTTGAAAGTTTGTTTTGTGTTTTGTTGCCTAATTCAATTTTATCTTCGTTTCTTGAGATTTTTAGTCAAACCTGATTATAATGATTTACACATTCCGTGTTATACGGCAAGAAAAGAATATCAGATAACGATTTTCATAATTAGGAAACAAAGTAGAGTTCAAGCCATTTAATTTACTGGGATCATTCTTGAAATTCTTCATATATTGAAGCATTCAGTAGATTCTAGTCTGACAAAATAATAATGCAGCATCATAATAACTTGAAGAAATATGATATAATGGTCTGATGATGTTGACTATCGTATTATCTTGGAATCAACCCCAGTAGACTGGTATCGTCTTAAAGCCTATCGGATCAACTTTGATTTCTCAAAGCATAGCTTTTAGTAACTTAGGCGGTCACTATGGACCTACTTATCTGCCTACATACTTACCTACCTACAGAAAGTGAAATAAGGTTAATCCTGTAAGAAATCCAAACGATGCTGATAAACCTGTATGCCATTCAACCTTTTTGTAGGCCTCAGGAATTAAATCTTCTACAATAAATGCAATCAAGTCACCAGCTGCAAATCCTATTAATATTGACAAATGTTCATTTGAAAGTGGTCTGGCCAAATAATACCCCATTGGCCCTGCTATGGCGACAACAATAGCAACTAACGACCATCTTTTTAATATTGATCTAGAACTCTTGCCCTCTTCTCTCATCCTTCTGGCACCCTCCATAGTGGCTGTCAGATTTCCTAGAAATAATGAAAAAACTGCTGCCGCAAGACCTACTATGTCAAGAGCTACTATAACTCCTACGAATAGAGCTTTGGGTATACTGTCCATTAATTTTCCTACTATTAGCGTATTTGCAGAATTGGTCACTTGATCTTTATCGTACTTCTTTTTCTTCATGTATGTTTCTCTTAAGAAAATCGTTTTTATTTTTTTAAATCTTACAAGATTTCTATTTTTCTCTCCTAGTTGTGCTATACCTAATTGAATATGTTCTGATTCCTTCTTCTTGTTATCATTATCTATTTTCTTAAATGATTCAGATACCAACGGCAACTGTTTCTTTAAGAATTTATGAGAGAAACTAAAGATAATAGCTCCTGTGATAAAACCTATCACCATGGTTGTAAATGATCCTATTTCTATTGATTCATCTATTAGAATAAATGATACAGTTGAGAAAAATATCCCCGCTGAAAATGAAGCCAGATCTCCTTTTAATCTTTGGGGATACTTGATGTTTATAGATAAAATTGAACCAAAAATAAAAGAAGATGCTATAAAAAGTGTCATCATAAAACTCCATGAAGATTCTTCAAGCAAGATAGAAACTTCATGATAACTTAACACATTATGTAGGAGCTAGACAGAAAATATAAATCAAATTAGATATTAATTCATTTATACGAAAAAGACTCAACCTTTGTAATAAGTAACAAACAATTTGATGCGTAAATTTTATCCAACATTTTCAATGAATTTAAGATAACTTAACTATAATAGAGATGGATTTTGACTGACGGTGAGGAAAACCGATATAAAAGATACGAGTTAATTTCACATGCGCTTTATAAAAATTCATCAAATAAACAGATCCATCCTCTGTATCCTCAATCTTTAAATATTTTGCATTTTCCACTTTAGATGTATGTCTTCAGTTGATGGTATTGATTGGACAAATATTATAAAAAAAGAAGCAAGAGGGATTGGTGGAATAGGTGATGATAACCTTGGTGAGGTTCAAGAAATTCAAGACAACAATATAATAACTAAAGTCGGAGTGGTAGATAAAGAAACTTATTCAATCCCAAAGAATCTCGTAGATAAATTCGATGGTCATACATTATGGTTTAAAATAACAAGAGAAGAAGCAGATAATCAATACAAAACAACAAATTGATAAGAATATAAAATGCAGGACGACTTGAACATTAGAAATAATACTCAATCCAAGAGAAAAGTTTATCCTAATGGAGTCTACTATTTTAGAGCGATTCAAGTAACTAGAGGTCAAGATGATAAAATAATGTCATTATGATGACTTATTTCTTGAACCAAACATATGAATATACTTTACGATAATGTTTATCACTAGATAAGATATAGATGAAGCAATAATTGATGAGAATGTTGCAGCCTCTATAGCTGAATAGTTCCATTTTAGTAATTGTATTATGAGGATGAATCTAGCTATATTATTGATACTGTCAAATACAGAACTTGCAAACATCATTCTTATCAGAATTCGTTTTAGCATACGAAAGTTAATTTTTCCAGTTAATCTTTTTGTATACTTTTTTTTGTTGTCGATGTGAAAAAGAATTGCAAAAACTATCTTATATGTCAGGAATCCAGTTATTACGGTTAAAGCAGAGTTCAGAATTTTATCAACAGAATATTCCGCAGACAAATGTGCAATAATTATGCTTGATACAAAACCAAAAAAAGCCTGAAATTAGTAGATTCTTGTTTAGCGAAATGAAGTTATAGTATTTTGAATAAGTTTTAATAAAGAATCTGTTAATTTTATGCGTTTTCCATTTCACAGTAATATGAATATTG
>JAKDMR010000442.1 GCA_030452275.1 Candidatus Nitrosocosmicus sp.
ATTGAAATATCTATAAGACCACTTATTTTTATTAGTGCTAAAGAAGGAGATATGACTTCGGTTCCGAGATGGATTTCTATTATTTTGAATGAACAAGGTGTAGTAGAAATTCATGACGATGATCAATTATCTTATATCAAAAGAGCATTAAATCGAGAAAGGATATCGCCTAGCCATGAGGTATCTACAATAGAACCAGATTTTTACGCACGCGTAAATAATTATCTTAGTACCATCGAAGATAAAGATAGGGAATCATTAATAGTATCTTTGAATCCCTTCATAGCTTCTAGACTACAAAAAATAGTCAAACTCTCTGCTTCTTCTCCTTTGGTGCCAGAACTCGAAGAAAAACTATCATCAGAAGAAAAACTTCTCTATGAGAATTTCCACAATATGACGTCTAATTTTAAAAAACTGGTGTTAAAGATTGAGTAATGCTGATCCTCAGAATCCATCAAATATGCAAGAACAAGAACAACAAACCATATCTGCATTATCAAATGAATTGGAGGTTTTTTTACGTTCATTTAAGGACCGTGATGGTAATTACAAGTATTTTGATAAAATTAATAATATGATGGCGGCATCTTCAACTTCTATTACTATTGATTATATTGATTTTGATAGTTTCAGTCCACTACTTGCAAAGGACATCACTCATAATCCAGATGAAATGCTTTCAGCTTTTAATGAGGCAGTTATTTCTGTTCTATCGGAAATTCATCCAGATTATACAAATGAGGTAAGAGAGCATATTCGGGTAAGAATAGGAAATTACGCTGTTCAAAAAGGATTGCGTGACATAAATGCCGATGTTATTAATAAGTTACTGGGTGTTTCCGGAATGGTAGTACGTTCCTCAGAAGTTAAACCATTAGGAAAAAGAATTGCCTATAGATGTCTAAATTGCAATCAAATTAGTTTTTCACAATTAAAGGGATTATCTTTAAAAAAACCACAAAGATGCCTTAATTGCTCAGAAAAAGAATTGGAAATGGATGTAGAAAGCAGTCTATTTATCGATTTTCAATTGGTTAGATTACAAGAGTTGCCTGAGGATCTTCCCGCAGGACAACTCCCTCACTATATAGAGGTGACAATTCTTGGTGATTTGGTTGACCAATGCAGACCAGGGGATAGGATTATGTTGACAGGAATTATTAGAATAGATCAAGAATCTTCATTTGTTTCGGGCAATTCCACCACTCAAAAGACTTCTCTGTTTAGATTACGAATGGAAGGTAATAATATAGAATATCTTGGAGGTAGGGCTGGAGATAAGAAAACTCGATCAATAGAGCGGATTTCAATCAGTGCAGAAGATGAACGACAAATACTAATCTTGTCAAAAAAACCTGATATCTATGATAAGCTAGTATCATCCTTTGCTCCACATATCTATGGACACGAAGTCATAAAAGAATCCATTTTGCTTCTAATTGTGGGGTCTATTACCAAAAAATTGGATGATGGGTCAACAAGAAGGGGTGATATCAACGTTCTATTGGTTGGTGATCCGGGAACAGCCAAGTCTGAAATGCTTAAATTTGCTGCAAAAATAGCCCCTAGGGGATTATATACTTCTGGAAGAGGCTCCACTGCAGCAGGACTAACAGCTGCTGTAGTGCGAGATAAATCCGGAATAATGATGCTTGAAGCAGGTGCTGTAGTACTTGGAGATCAAGGTTTGGTTTGTATCGATGAATTCGACAAAATAAAAGCTGAGGATCGTTCAGCACTCCACGAAGTTATGGAACAACAAACTTGTTCAGTTGCTAAGGGTGGTATAGTGGCAACATTAAATGCGAGAACCTCTATACTATCCGCTGCGAATCCTATGTATGGCAAATATGATCCTTATAAAAATATCACTGAAAATGTAAATCTTCCAATTCCTCTTCTTACGAGGTTTGATCTTGTTTATGTGATACGCGATCTTCCAGAAAAAGAAAAAGATAGTAAAATCGCCAGTCATATTTTAGAAATCCATAAGGATGTCCAAAAATTATCTCAAGCCGCTATTAATATAGATCTCTTCAGTAAATACTTGGCATTTGCTAAGCAAATAGTTGAACCCGAGCTGACGCGAGAGGCGATAAATATTATTCGTGATTATTATATGAAAATGAGAAATGTTGATTCAGACAGTATGATTACCGTTACACCCCGGCAATTGGAAGGCCTAGTGAGACTTGCTACTGCTCGCGCAAGATTGCTGTTAAAAGATAAAGTAGAAAGAGAGGATGCAGAAAGATCGTTGTTTCTAGTTCAAAGAATGCTGGAAACTGCAGGCGTTGATGTCAATACTGGTAAAGTTGATCTGGGCGTATTGCATGGAAAACCTTTCAGCGAAATATCGAAACTAAAACTTTTCATGGAGATATTTTCAAGTCTATCCGGAGAAGAAAAGAATGACGTTGAAGAGAATGTGTTTATTGGAGAACTGGTAAAAACCGGTAAATTTGGTGATTCAGATGCTAAATTGCACATAAAGAAGGCAATGAACGATGGTCAAATTTATGAAAGAAAGGCTGGATTCTATTCTAAAGCCTAGGGACTATTCTTTATGTAAGCAACCAAACAACCAAACAACCAATACAGCACAAAAAAATATTTATT
>JAKDMR010000043.1 GCA_030452275.1 Candidatus Nitrosocosmicus sp.
TACTACCAGTACCAGTTGCTGTGAGGGGATGACATATGTCCCTTGGTTCTACATTATTTCACAAAACAATATATCATTAACGGTTAATATTTCTCCGTTTATATGACACCCAATTTATTTGAACATTTTGATAAACGTGTATAAATTTCTACAGAACATGAATATGTGATATTTTTACCTTATTTACCTATTTCATCTGTATCACCCATATATTTTTTCAAAGCCTCCGGAACTATGATTGTCCCATTACTAGTCTGATAATTTTCTAGTATAGCGACCAGAGTTCTCTGAATGGCTACAAGAGTACTATTCAATGTATGAACTAAGGTTGTTTCATCGTTTGGATTGTCTCTATATCTTATCCTTAAACTTCTTGCTTGATAATCGGTGCAATTTGAACATGAGCATATCTCTCTATAGGTATTTTGAGCAGGAAACCACCCTTCTATGTCATAAGTCTTCGCAGAGACCTTTCCAAGATCTCCCGAGCACAAAATTATTGTCCTAAAAGGAATCTCTAGAATTTCATAAAATTTTTCAGTAATTTGCAAGAGTCTTTCGTGTTCCTTCCAAGAGTCCTCGGGTTTGCAAAAGACGAATTGTTCTACCTTTTCAAACTGATGTACCCTAAAAAGCCCTTTCATATCTTTACCGTGTGCACCTGCCTCCTTTCTAAAGCATGTACTAATCCCTCCATATCGGACGGGGAGATTTTTCCCATTCAGAATTTCATTCATGTGCATTGATGCTAAGGGATGTTCTGAGGTACCTATCATATACAAGTCTTCATTTTCTATCTTGTAAATGGTTTCCTCAAAATCGCTCAATATGACTGCTCCTTCCATTGCATCTCGTCTAATCATGAAAGGCGGTTGCACTACTGTGTATCCTTCTTTAATCAAATAGTCTATTGCAAAATTAGACAGTGCCATGCTTAGTTTGACCATTTCATTTTTTAAGAAATAAAAACGGGATCCTGAAATTTTTCCCGCCCGTTCTAAATCGATTAAACCAAGCCCATTCGCAAGGTCTATATGATTTTTCATTTGCAAAATCCCTGATTTTTCAATTCCTTCGGTAGGTTTTTTTAAGAAATTTTGCTTACCATTGTATTCTCTTGTTATTTTATTATCATTTTCATCTTTGCCTAACGGTACAGTTTCGTGAAAGAAATTTGGCAAGCTCCGGATATGTTTCGAGAATAATTCTTCATTACTTTTGCTTTCTTCTTCCAATCTTTTTATTTCTGTACCAATCTTACCCATTTCATGGATTATCGTAGAAGCATTCTCATTTTTCTTCTTTCTTGCTGATATCTCCTTAGACAGTGTGTTTTTCTGATGTTTTACACGTTGTAATTCAACTATCAAATCCCGTCTTTGTTTGTCTGCATTGATCAATACGTCCAGGGGAAAATCCATACTTCTATTAGCTAGCATTTCTTTTACTAATCCCTGATTTTCTTTAATGATCTTTGGATCAATCAATTTTAGTCACTTCTTTGATAATTGCAATATGTTCCATGATCTCTTCAATTGTGTTTATTAGCGTGTTAATATTATTTTTCCTTCCTTTAATACCTCTGAATTCGACTTTCAACAAAAACTGTGTTCTGTTTGTTTGTAATTCCATTTCTATTCCCTCGGGAAATTCTTTGTTATCGGGATTTAGAGTTTCAAAAATGGTTTGAACCTCTTTTTGTTCATTACATTCTATCACTATTTTGGTATCAATACAAATATCAGGATCTTTTTGCATCCAAAACTATTTTTTTAATATTCGATAAAAAGACTTCTAAATTAATTATGGGAACCCTGATCTCTATCTTATCCATGATATCTACTATAACACTAGTTGAACTGGATCTATTACCATTATTCAAATCGTCACGGATATCGACAAGCTCATAAATCTTTTTCTTCATTTTATCAAAGTCTATCTTTGCCAACTTTGGCTTTATTAAGGTATATTTGTATTCTTCATCACTCTCTGCTGACAGGATTCTAAGACAAATCAATCTATCTGCAAATGAAACCGATTTTTCGAGGATCGAGGTGAAAAGATCAATATTTTTTTCATCTAGTATTCCCTCCCCGTTAACGTAAATGGTTTCCTTGTCATCATAGAATCTCCATTTTTCATCAAAAATCTTGTTGCTTACACTTTTTATGAGATTATCATAATCTATAATTTGGTTCTTTATTTGCATCATTGCATCATTTCTATCACCGAGGCAAATTGATAATCCGAGTCCAAAAGTTTGATTTCTTACACACAAGTCTAGAGCTTTAGAAAATGAACCAATATTTTTTAAGATACTGCCTGCTTCTTCATTTGTCAAGATGCAGTTATACCCAAATAATAACTCTCGATTTCTTTTTTTCATCTCTTTGATATTGTCATCGCTTTTGTTTTTGTGAGAATAATTTTCTTCTATGTACTTTTCAATGGTATTGAATATCTTGTTAAAGTCTTCATCCTCAAGCTCATTCCATGTTCTAATCCTTTGATTATCAGTAATTTGAATACCTGATTTCTCTATTATTCTAATTGAATTTTCTTTATTCCATGTAACCCCTTTGATAAAATGGGCTGTATTATTTTCTATGACGTCTACAATAGGTGTAGTTTCAATTACTCCAAAGTTCAGTCCCTTTTTTCTCTCGATTAGGTTGAGGTCTAGTGCAGTTTGTAAAATTTCTTTGAGTTCCGTCTGATCGCTATTGTTAAAATCAATGTTCTTTGAAAATGCAGCAACAATGGGTAAGAAAGAACTATGAATTATCTTTCTATCAAAGTTTTTGGCTATTAGATATGTCAAACTGGACGAAGTATGTTTATTTTCTTTGTCATTATCACTCTGCCATATCCACGGATTCACAAAGGTGACGGTTTTATCTTTATCTATTATTTGATCTGAATTGCGTGAATCTGAATTAACAAATAAGTAAGAGCTTTCTTGGATGAGGCTGGTTATAAGATCAAAAAAGTTTGAATCAAAATCTACAAAAACATAAAAATCGTGCTTCTCATCAACCACCTTCATCAATTCTGTTTTAAAGTCTTCAATTTTTAATGAATTAAAGCATCTAACTGTCGTATTTCCTTTTGAACTATAAATGGAACTTAGTAAGATGGCGCTGCCCACTAAGCCGTCTACGGTTGAATTAGAAAGAATAAAAATATCTTTTTGGTGTTCTATTTGATTTAATAATTTTTGACTTGCTGTATTTAGTATATGATCACGATCAGTATATCGCATTCTCTAATCTAGTTTAGCGATTACTGCTGCATATTTCCAAGATTGAGTTATTTTACCTGTACTCTTATAATATCTGGATAACCTGTGTATTTTAGATTCTATCAACTCCAATGACCTAACATTTCTTTTATCACTATTGTGGATATTCAAATGTTTTTGTAATCCCAAGGCCTTGCGAAGGAGTCTTTCTAGATCTTCAGGCATTGATCTCTGGATATCATTTTCCTCCATAATTTGAGTAATGGTCTTTCCAATGATTGGTTTAACTAATGGGACTGCAAATTCATCTCTTAATCTTAAACCAATTTCACTAGCGGTCATTCCATCCTTTCCAAACTCTACAATTTTTTCTATGATCTCTTGACTATCAATAGCCCAAGAGGGTGCATTCTTAGAAGTTGGTCTAATTGAATGTGATTTTCCATGTGTGTGGGCATGAGTTCGCGCCATTTTTCTCTGTCTTATTATGAAAATTTACATATCTTAAATGTTATCATTATTCTTTAACATAAAAGTTATATAATTCCTATCTGAGTAATTTTTAATATGAACAAGGCATACTCAATGGTAGCGGCTTTTACATTGGTAATGGGTTCTATACTATTATTACCAGTATTAAATATTGCATATGCTCAATATGGTGGCGTTCAAGCGGGTCCCGCAACTTTGGAAGAACAACTTACTTTGGCTAAAGAGAAAATTACTAATGCTCAACAACAAGGTGCATATGGTTCTGGTACTGCAATGTTTGGAACTAGTTTGGACAACACAGTATTGATGATAATTATGATAACTGTAATTATTGGTGGAGTAGCTGCTGCATTCTTTATTGCAGGCGGAAGAAGTGGTAAGAAGAAAACATTGGCTGTAGCAGCTGATGGTACTACTACCAGTGGCAAATTCTGCACAAACTGTGGTACACAAATCGGCGACGGGCAAAAGTTCTGTGGAAACTGCGGAACCAAAGCCTAATTTTTTTGTTTTTTGTTATAACCATTTAACGGTTTTTATTGGAATTAAATGGGTAATTTTGGTAAAGTTTATAAGTCCCGTTGTTTATATATAATATATGAGTAAAGAAGTTAATACAACAAATACAAATGTCTCTGCCAACACGGAAAAAAATGTGAATTCTTATATAAACCTCACAGAACAATCAACAGAAAAAACACTTGATACTATGAAAGATAATATGATAAAATCATTCGATGAATATGTTAAAATTCAACCACGATTTCTACAGTCTGTTTCTGATTTTCAACTCGAAGTGATTCAATCTTCAAAGGACGTTATTACTAAGACAATTGCTCATCAAAAAGGACTGATAAGGGAATTTGTAAACGTGTCTCAATCACAACCTAACGAAACATATCAACAGCTCTTCAACAAGACCAATGAAAATGTGGATAACTTTGTAAAAGCAATCACCGCAGGTAATCAATTTAATTTTGATGCAATTGATACTACTCGTGAAAATGTAAAGTTATATAACAAAGCATTAGATGCATATACCGAATACCTCACAAACACCTTTAATGCCTGGAACGCGTTTATTAGGTCTTTTTATCAAAATAAATAACCTTTTTTTACAACCTTCTCGTTTAGTGCTATTTTTTCAATTGATTTTTGCAATATTAAATAAATATATTACACGTTCCTGGGTTTTCAGTAGAATGTCTTTTGCATAATACATTTTCTCGAGGGATCAAGTCAAAATTCTTCGCATTTTTAGTCTAAAGACTATCAAAAATATGTGATATAATTAATGGTAATCGTCACGCAGGGGTTCATATTATAATTAAAATATTCGTTTGAATCTTGGATTTGCACAATAGCCTGATTCAAATGATGGATTTTTACAATTTATGGAAAGATAATCCGCAGGTTTTCCAGAACAATCACATGCTAGGGTGAGATCAAGTTTTTGTATCCTTCGTAGAGACTGATAATCCTAATGATCTGCTGTGTCGATCATTACAAGGGTTACTTGATAAGAAATCTAACCATTAGACATTCACTTTGAAATATTACACTCCACAACTTGAGATACTAAGTTGACCATCGATGTTTTTTCTGTTGATTATAATAATAGGATCATGTATGAATATTATTACCATGTTAAAGTAAACATAAAGAATTAAGTTTACATGTATTTGAAAACGGATGATTATTGTTTGACTTTAACACTTTTAACCTGTTTGTTAGTATGCTGTACATAGCGCTTTGGTGCCTACATGCAATAAATGTAATAAAAGACCAGTGGTGTTTAACCGGCTGTACTCTGGTGAAGCCCTTTGTAAACCTTGTTTCATACATTCAATTGAAAAGAAAACTTTGCACACCATTTCAAGATATTCCATGATTAACTATGGTCAACGGATCGCTGTTGGAGTATCAGGCGGAAAAGATAGCCTTGTTCTTCTTTATATCTTAAAAAAAATTTCAAAAAATAACGATAACGATATTATCGCAATCACAATCGATGAAGGGATTGAGGGCTACCGTGATGAATCTCTTACGATAGTGAAAGATTTTTGTAATAAATTAGAGGTGCCTTTTAAGATTTTCAGCTATAAAGAATTATTTGGTTCGAGCATGGATGAAGCGATTGTGAATAGGCCATCAAAGAAGGTTAGCTCCTGTTCCATTTGTGGAACATTTAGGAGAAGGGCATTAGATGTTGCTGCTCTTTCAATGCAATCAGACGTACTTGCAACCGCGCATAATTTAGATGATCACCTTCAAACATTTATGATAAATTTGTTTTCGGGTGATGTTGGGAGAATTGGTTGGATGTATCCTCAACCCATGACATATCAAAATGGATTAAAGAAAATTAAGCCACTTGTAGAGTTGTATGAAAATGAAATTGTATTTTACGCCTTCCACATGGGTATTGAATTTCAGGCAGATGAATGTCCTTATATGAACGAAAGCATCCGTAGCGACTTTCGAGTATTTTTCAATGATTTAGAAAAAATCCACCCGGGCATAAAATACAATTGTTTTAATTCTATGAATAAACTATCTAAAATAATAAAAAATTCTGATAATGATAAACAAATCAAAAATGCTTGTCTAAATTGTGGCGGAATCTCAACCGACGAAATTTGTTCAGTCTGCAAAACCGTACTAATGTTGGATATGAATAAAAAAAAACTAAAGAACTAGTGATCGTTCTTCTTATCTTTTTTAGAAGATTGCCACCAGTCTAGATAGTCGTCGCTTTTATTCTTCCGATCTACCGTATTTATTTTCTCATGCAATTCTTCGAATTTCTCTCTGGGAGCATAAAGACCACAACCCCTACAAATAAAGTTCTTTGTAATTGTATCAAAATTCAAGCTACCTCCACATTCAGGACAAAATTTGACCAATACTATAACTTGTAAAGATTTATACTAAAATGTTTTGGATTAATAATCAATCCATATTATGATAACGGAATATTTTTCACTGAATAATAATTCAGTGAAGGGGACACACAATGTAGCTTGAATTCCATGCTTTGAGTTGCCAGACCCGTCTAGACTGGTATTCATCATTTTTGATATTCTATATCGTCTTCTTTTTTGGACTAAAAGACATTTATCTCTCGTCTCGGCATATGGACTTTTATCTTCATTCCATTCTAAAATGGTCCGTTCGCCCATCGAAAGCCATATGCCGAGACACATTAGTTGAAAAGTATAGATTATATAGATTTTCTCTCGATAAAAATCTTCCCTTCTTCTGTATCTAGTGTGATTTCCATTTCCTTGGGTTCACCTAAAATTCTTATACAATTGACTAAATCATCATACCTCTGGTTGTCGATAAAAGCTAATGGTATATTTGAAATCGCACAACCTGAAGCCGTAGTTATATCCACATTGTTAGTACAAATCATACCATTGGGCGCTACACTGTTACTCTTTAGAGAATAAATTGTATATGCTCCAACGCTACTACCAATTGAATTGGGGAAAACGAGAATTTTTCCCTTTAAATTTTGTCTTTCAAAACCGCTACTAGTAGTTGTTATTTCTCCTGATCGGGTATTAACCATTCCAAGAAAATTTATGGGTTTTTTTGACAACAATAATTTGCCTGTAGCCCTGCCTCCAACTATCTTTTTGCATTTTATTTCCAGATCAAATCTCAACTCTATTGCATTAAAAGTAATTTCAAGCTAGTTTATACCTTATACCTTATACCTTATACCGTATATCCTTTAATTATTGATTTAAGACTCATTAAAGCTACTGAAACCTTATTTGAAGTTTTCATATAATATGACGCCTTGACACTGTTAGTGATTATGCTATCATAATTTTTCTTATCTATAAGAGGTGTTAAGCAGGTGCACGCGTCAGAAATAAATTCTACCCCTGATCTCTGTAATGAGTCGATGATTCCATATTGTTTAGCCTTACAAAATACTGATTTGGGACAAAAGATCTTACATGGTTTAGTAAATTTCTTTCCCTCCATTAATGTGTGAATTTTACTCATCTCTTCAAACCCAATCTGTGGACTCCCAAATGTAATTAATTGACCATCCTCTGAGGTATTCAATTCATCTCTAGTCTCATTCATTTCCTTTTTTCCATAATTTACTTTTTCAGTGAATTTAGATGGTTTTTTGTGTTGAAACATTCCGCAGGAACCAGAGGTTCCTATTCCCGCGGCAAGCGACTTCAAACTCCACATATCGGTATTATCGGAGATATTGCAAATACCGGTACAACTCTTTTGAATTGTCTTTCCTGTAAAATATCCTAATAGTCCATAATCGAGTTCATTTTCTAAGTCCGTCTCGTTAACTATTTCAACCATTGGTGATCTGTTTTCATTAATCCTTAAATCCGAATAAGGTGATTTTCCTGTTAATGCGCTGGCTAATGCACTTAACGCGCTCTCTTTATTTGTAATAATATTCAAGTGTGAATTAGCCAATACAGCCGCACTGCTTTCAGCAAAGCTTACTTGGGTACCGTCTTCTGGTATAGGTAAAATTTCGTAAGGAATACATGAAAAGGTTGGTGTGACTCCAATCTTTTCATACGCCCTTGCTATTTCAAACTGTTTTTCGATAAATTCAGGCGATAATTCTGGTAGATTTTCTCTATCAAACCCCATTGGGTTAAGTGAGGTATTTACCCTTACTTTCCCGTCTTTGCTAATTTCTCTTAAAAATTCTAATCCACTATCTCCGATAGTATTGTAGTTAACTCCTGAAACATGTGCCCATTTGATAGGTACCAGCTTTTCTGCATCCGTTGCTTCTCCTATCGCTACTAATATCCTGTAAGCAGCAGAGGTAGCCTCGCCATATTCTCCGGACAATCCTTTTTCCTCATCACGTGTAAGATGCATCCTTGTTTTATTATCAGAACGATATAATATTATTTTATCCCATTAATTGATATCATATTGTTGCCCCGATCATTATATCAATTAGCTTAAATCACTATGTTGGTAAATTATAACAGTATTACTAGACGAATTAATGGTTTTCCAAGAACGTCAGAAGGATCGTTTGGTGACCAAATCGCATTCAGGAATTATCTGAAATATTATTAATATTAATAATATGTTGGATATGACTGCTATAGATCCAACGGAAAGTCAAAAAGCAGTTGCTGATATACCACATGACGATCGAAATTATTTTAATCTCTTTTCATCTGTTAATCAACTATCTTCGTGGAAAGATACTGTTAAGTATTCTTTTACCCAAGGAGGAAAGGATGGTATCAATTTTGATGATAGAAAAAGTTATAATGACCATATCCACTTCTAACAATCTCAAATTGAGGGCGCTGACATTCCCATAATCGAAAGGATCGTGGCCATCAAAAAATTGTCTGACTATAACTCCACTATTTACTCTATGACGGGGAAAAACGATAGAATTTATGATCGTAAATTCGATTTTAGGGCAATATCCTAGTCATTGTTCTAGGGAACAATGTTACGTTTTTAATGTCGTCAAAGTCCAAAATCCATCTAAGCAGTCTCTCCAAGCCTAGACCAAATCCGCCATGTGGTACTGACCCATATTTTCTAAGATCCAAATACCATGAATAATCATTTGGATTTAGGTTTGTCTCCTTCATCCTGTTAATTAATTTATCCAGACTGTCTTCTCTAATTCCTCCACCTGAAATTTCACCATATCCTTGGGGCGCCAAAAGGTCTACCGCCAATCCTGTCTCCTCATTCAGCGGATCTTGTTTAACATAGAAGGGTTTTATGCTCAAAGGATAATTTATTACAAATATCGGATTAGATTTATCCTTTGTTAGTTCTCTTTCTGATTCAAGATTTAAGTCGTCTCCCCATTCAATTAGTCTTTCTTTCCCATCATGATCTCGGATTCTACACTCTATGGATCTCAAAACATCAATTGCCTTATCATAAGTTATTTTTTCAAATGGAATTGAAATTTCATCTAATTTTCTTATTGCAGTGGTATTCAAAAATTCTAGTTCTTTCTTATTATGTTCCCTGATCTGAGTTATGATGTTGAAGATTAGTTTCTCTTGAATGGTAATAAGATCGGTCATATCTATCCATGGTGCTTCTGCTTCTAAATGGGTGAATTCTGCCAAGTGTCTTATGGTTCTTGACTTTTCTGCTCTAAAAGAGGGGCTAATGGTCCATACAGGTCCTAAGCAGTAAATCATTGACTCGAGGTACAGTTGAGAACTTTGGGACAAATATGCTTTTTCACTGAAATATTTCACCTCAAATAGCGTGGATCCTCCCTCTACAGAGCTCTGCACTAGTATTGGTGGCGTTACTTCCATCCAATCGTCTTTGGCAAACCACTCCCTGGAGTATTTTAATAATGAATTTCTCAGTTTTCCAACATTAATCATTTTTCTTGTTCGTAGAGATAAATGTCTAAAATCAAGCAGAATTTCATCACTCTGATACTCCCCTATGGGATAGTCCACATCGGCTACATTGAAACTCGATATTTTTTCCACTTTTACCTCGTATCCTCCTTCAACTGCTCTTGGATCTTTTTCCAATTTTCCTCGTATCTCTATGGAAGATTCGATCGTCAAATCTTCGCATAATTTAGAAGGACATATAGATTGAATAATGTCTCCTCTATCATCTCTTAATATTATAAAGGTTTTTTCTTTCTGCTTTCGTAGTCTATGGATCCAGCCTCTTAATAAAAGAGTCTTTCCTATATTATCTTCTGTTCTTAAATCCGCGATCCGCTTAAACAATACATGCTTTGTTACTGAAATATTTTATTTATCTTTGCTATGTGGCATTGAGTTAGTATTGAGGGTAATCAAAGTAGTAGGTTCTAGGTCGATTCGAAATATTATATTAAACTATATCCATGCCTCAACTACAAATGTGCGATACATATGTCTTTTATGCAGATGTCTATTCTTTATACTGTACTTATTAACCGATGCACGTTTCATACCGGGTATAATAAGTTATTTTCTCTGTTTGTTATACAGAAAAAAGATTAGGTTCTATGAAGGAATTGTTAATTTTTTCCCAGGAAATTTACGTTCATTCAACTAGTTAAATTCCTAATCGCCATCTTTTTAATATTAAACTGCTTGTTTGAATGATTAGT
>JAKDMR010000443.1 GCA_030452275.1 Candidatus Nitrosocosmicus sp.
TACTATCTGACCTATATGACTCATCTGACCTTAAATTTTTTTTATCTTGAAATATATATGTAGATTTTACATCTATTGTACTGTTGTCTTTGTCATCATCTCTGCGGTTCATTTCTTCGTTATCTTCGGAATTTGTCGATATAACAGAATTCGGGTCATATAGGTCAGATGAGTCAGATAGGTTAGCTCTATAGTTTAGGTGAAGTGGCTTCCACCTTAAAACAATAGGTTTTGCGGAAAGTACCTGAATGGATGGATTATCGGCTAAAATGTTATAGATATTTCTAAGCTTTTTGTTATTGCTGATTTGAAATTTATTTTTATTTGAGGTATGTTTATCATCTGATGCAAGATAAGATCTGATAAATTCATTTTTTTCGCATGCTTTTCTTGCTAGTTCTTCAAGTGTGTGAGGAAATGAAGATTCTTTTAGCAAATCAACAAACATTGATAATGTCAGATCGCTTGGATTGGGCGGTATCGCAATTACAGCTGATTCATATTGGAGTATAACAGCATTAAAGAATTCTAGGGCCTCTTTTGCATCATCAACATCCACTTTATTCTTTAACTTTATCTTTGCTATGGACTTGGAGATCCTTATTAATTTCTCAAGGGTTCGCTTGGAAGAACCAAAATGATTTGAACTTGATTTGGCTAAATTTATATAATATTCCCGAATCAAAGTACTGGCTTCTTCTGTCAGCGAAGGACTGAAACTCTTGGCATATTGTATGTGTTTTTTCAGATATGGATAATAAGTAGGTATTAATTTTGGATCTGAAACCTGTATAGTCTTTATTTGTGCATATTTTCTATATTCTTGTTCATCTTTTATTGTCTGTACCACAAAAACCAAATCAAACCTATCTAATACAGGATTAAGTAGAGGAATTTTGGAGAGGTCTATTTTGCCATTATCATCATCATAACCATTACTATCAAAACCCGTATTCTTGTTCCAAGTAGATCCGAGAGGATTTGATGTTGCAACTATCACTGTTGATGACTTTATCCTCGCATTTATTCCGTACTTATTTATTGTAAATGAGCCTTCCTCCATAACATCCAACAGAAATCCTTGATCTTCAAAGTTCATTCTTCCTATTTCATTAAGAGCACATATTGCACCATTTGATAATGATATAGAACCGTATCTTAGGAAATATTCTTCGTTTTCCTTTGTAACTATTGCAGTTAGGCTCTTCCCGGAAGAATGTTGGCCGCTTTCATATCTGCTGTTTGGAACGAGTTTTATGCTCTCTCTAAGAAGATTGGATTTACCTATGCCTGGATCTCCCACAATGATGACGTGAATTCTTTCTCTATTTCCTAAACCATTTTCATATTTCTTGTCTATACCACTACTAACAGCAGATAGCAGAAGTCCTTTTTTTACTATGTTATAGCCTATGGTGTTAACGGCAAACATCTTTACCAATTCATCTATGGTATTTTCTTTCTTTTTATCAACAAACCTTTGAATGGCCTTCTTATCCAATTCAGTTACTTGTATATCCTTTTTATTTTCATATTTTATGGCGGTTGAGTAAAGGCAGGTGACTGCTTTTTTGTTTTTTATTATGACTTGTACGTTACCTGATATCATAACTTTTTCCCCGACCCTTATATCCCTTGTATTTTCTTCAAATAATATACAGAGTAGTTTTTCAGTTTCTTTCAAATCATCCGAGTCTTGTAATTCAATTGTTACAGCATTTACATAATCAAAGGTAGGTCGAATTAATATTTCACATTTGCATTTTTTTGATGATTTTATTATTGGTTTCAAGTTAGAATCACTTATGTCCACAACAGGATCAAATAACTCCGTATCACTGAAACCACAATCTGAACAGTAATAGTTAACTGACTTTAGCATTTTATATAATCTTGAAAGACTCGTGACTGTTCCTAAAACTGATACATTTCCCGTATCGAGTCTCAGACAATCTGAAACTTCAACGATCGTGTTAGTCATATCTTATAAGCCTTCCTATCTTAAGATCCTTAACCGTTGTTTGTCAAGGTACCTAAATAAATCATGCGTGTGATCAAATGGAACATTTGAAGTCATGCTATGAATAATTTTTTACTTGTAGGTCTTGTATCCTATTATTTATTGTATCATAATTATTTCGTAGGAAGACCTTAAGACCATCAATAAATTGTGGTAATATGTTAATTTCATGATTAACTATCTGCTTTGTTACTGATTGTACTAAATGACAAGGATTCTCGTAATCTTCTGTTATAATATCCAAGTCGATTTCCATTGTCTTAATAATTAAGAAACCTTTTACAACACTAATACCCTGAATTCCTACTCTTTTTAAATTCTCATCAATATCGATTTTATGGATACGTGAATAATATCTAGGATCCAAATGTTTTCTTTTCATGTTTTAATTCACTACCTTCGCCTTTTGAATGATTATTTTGTTGTCTTCTTGGTAAACTTCGACAAAATCTCCCTTTTCTATACCTAAGTTACTAGCAAAAAGCTTGGGTAATATTACGGAAAAGGAACTCTCACCTATAAGACCTTGAATTTTCCTAAATTGACTTTTAGTCTTTATATTTTCCATAAACTATTTAGTATACTATGACCTTCG
>JAKDMR010000444.1 GCA_030452275.1 Candidatus Nitrosocosmicus sp.
TAAGTGGTATTGCCTTCAGCTATCACCATAGTGTGGTGGCGGGGTAATGAAAAAGGATCACTACTACAAGGACATCACCGCTTACTGAAATGGATATGAGAAAATCAAGTCAAATAAATTGAAATAATATACCAATAGTTTTCATTAGAGCCGACATAAAAATACGCGAAAAGCAGAGAAGAACGAATCTAATTTGTAGCCTAAAGTCATCCAACATCATCCTTTCAAATTTTGGATACTATTTGTTAATCCTCTATATTTAATATCGCAACATCATGTATACCTTGTGGTATCGATAATTCTATTATAGTTTTATTGTCTGTGTTTTTCAAGTTTGTGGCCTGGTAGGGTGATCCATCCATCACAATAGAGATAGAACTATTTTGAACAGGCATCAATTCTACTGATAATGACCCCGGATAGGGATAGATATTGTTTATCGCAAAATTAAACTGTTTGCTACTATCATTATAATTCATCGAATCGATTTGAACTAGTGCTGAAAATTTATATCCCAATATTTTTGTAGCAGATATATTGACAATTTTAAATTCATCTATTTTCATATCATCGATGTCACCGCCAACACAACTATAAAAATAAACCCTGTCCTTTATCGCAGGGTCGGGTGTAAATGAAAACTGTACTTTTTCATGGGGTTTTAAAGTAGGTATAAAGGTCTTTACAGAGTCTATTTGTGTGCTATTTCTATCATTTACAATCGCAAACAAGGTGATATTATTGATTGGTATAGGACTGGTGTTAGTTATGTTACCGAATAATTCCTTATTTTTACCTTGAGGGATTACAGGATACTCCAATTTGATGGTATTTAGTTTAGTGGTAGGCATACTAACGTTTTCACTCTCAAGAATAAATGGCGGTCCTTGTGCGACCAAAGGAAAAACAGTAGAATTTAATTTGAATTTGAAAGGAAATGGTTCGTTATTTTTAGACAATATTGTATTGTAAGGTTTTTCAGCAATGATTTCATTACTTGCTGTAAAATTGTTATACGCTAAGATGCCTACCGTAACATTTTGAGGAAAAATCTGATAGTCAGACTTAGCAACGGAGCCAATAATTACGATGTTATTGTCAGCATCAATATAAGAAGAATAATTTTTAACATAGGCCCTGGGATTATCGGTCATATTGAGGTTGAGGTGATCCACGGCATACGATATATTGAAAGTGATTAGTAAAAGCATTGCACATGCAAGGATGCTAGTCACAGAGTAGGTGACAGATATGTGATTGTAGTTTGTTGACAATCACAAGACTGTTATTGAAATTCGCATATAAGTCTTATTATCAGGAAAGTGTTACACGGAAATCAAGTGTTAGACATAAAATGTAATTATAATCTCAAAAAATATAAAATGATTTTTTCAAAGATTTACCTAACAACCGACTGTTTTGTTGACAAACAAATAGGCAATACTAGATATTTAATCAAAACCGTTCAAAAATAGTTTTATGCTGGAAAATGGTTTCATAGGTGAACATGAACAACAATATATTTAGCAAGATTCTGGTCCCTGTAGATGGTTCTATAAATTCTATGAAAGCTATTGATTACGCTGTAGACCTAGCTGAAAAATACAAAAGTGAGCTATTAGCGTTGCATGTCTTGTATTCACAATCAGGATTTGCTTTTCACAAAGAAACAGTAGCAGGAGCCATTACATCAAGTTCTTTAAATGATTTGAACCTCGAAGCAAAGCAAGAAGCAGAAAAATGGTTTGAAGAAATAAACTTGAGAGCTGAGAAAAAAAACGTGCAAGTTAGAATTGAAGTTGTATTAACTGTAATCTCAATAGTAGAAGGTATCCTAACATATGCCGAGAAGGAAAATATTAATTTAATAATTATTGGGTCCAAAGGCAAATCCGGATGGAAAAAACTAATTGTAGGAAGCGTAGCCTCTGGAATTTCTACCTATGCCCATTGCCCCATCCTGATAGTAAAATAAAATTATCATCAAATAAGTAGCGAAGACGAATTTTGATCTGGATATTCAATATCTAGAAGGGAAATTGATGAAGAATTTACTGGGATAAAGAGTGAAGATAAAGTTATAATACAATCACAGAGGCAAGGATCATTGATACCATGGCAGCAGTAAGAAAACCGAACATGAGGTAAGGAATGAATTTATTTAGTTTTAACACTTTGTGTAACTTTGATGCAACTGAATAGGGCTTTGATCCATATAAAACATGATAATAAACTATTATGGACAGAGAGCCACTAAATAGAATGACATTACCCTTTGCTGTATAAATCAAATCCTCAAATTGGAAATTTGAATTAAAGCCAAATAGGACAAATCCGCTTGCGATAGAAACAGTAGAGGCAAATATTACAAGTTTTCGAATTCGTGGCAAGATGATAGATAGATTGCTCCATTCGTTTAGAGGTCTAACAATAAAGATCACGATTAAAGTAACACTCCACCATAAAATGGATGAAATCGAATGAAATCCTTGAATTAGTATACTGTACTCGCCAATCAAGACAACGCAAACTATCTTTTTTTAATACAAATTTCTAAATGTTTCTAATATAATCGATTAAAAAATAGTTGCAGAAATCCTTATATAATT
>JAKDMR010000044.1 GCA_030452275.1 Candidatus Nitrosocosmicus sp.
TATATATCAAATAAGAATCAAATTGTAAATTTCATCTCTCAGATTATATTCGAGTCTAAACTCTATCAATTGATTAGCGTCCTTGACCGACTGAGCATCAAGTCATCAGTTTTGTCTGAAAATCATCTTAATTTAACCTGATGACAAATAATAAAAACTCCAATCTCCTAGATATTGTATAAATGCACAGAGAGCTGAATAAATTGCAGAATGATTTGCCGACTAGGACGACGACTATTACGAATGAGGAGCTTCTAGGAGTCGTCATAGGCATAACTAAACCAGGATACATTACTTTTGAAGGTAAAGAGCCTGTAGGATTAGGAGAATACATCACAATAACTGATGGTTTTCAAAAGAGGATTCTGGGTGTAGTGGAATCATGTTCTATTAAGAGCGATGCACTGGATGAGATTTCCAACTTTGAAGAAGCTCTAGAGAGTAAGGTAGTAGCTGAAATAAACAAGAGAGACAAGAGCTTTAAAGTTAATGTGAAAATTCTTGGTATGCTAGACATGTTAAAAAAATCTAAAGCTATCTTACCTGAAATACCACCACTACCAGGAACCGAGGTATGTAGAGCAAAAAAAGATGATCTAAAGGACATTTTTGATTCCGAGGAAGAATCATGGCTAAAGATAGGTACACTTTTAAGAAATGCAAATGTGAATGTCAGAGTAAACATCAATAGACTTACAACTAGACACCTAGGAATTCTGGCAATGACAGGTATGGGGAAAAGTAATTTAGTCAGTGTTATTGCAAAATCGATAGCAAAAATTCCAGGCACGATGGTGATCTTTGATTATCACGATGAATATCGCTTTCTACAGGGAGAGAACATTAATTTTGTCCAGGCTCAGATAAACCCAAGATTATTAACATCCGACAAGTTTGGAGAAGTCATAGAAATAAGAGAAAACGCAGACATTCAAAACACAATATTGCTAAAGGCCTATGATAACGATGACCTGAAGAAGAAGATAGGAGATGCCTTTTGGGAGGAATTAGAGAAAAATGTAAAAGACATCGGTATTAGGGAGAAGAGATTCGCAAGTTCTGCAGACAGAGTATTAGACAAGATTAAGGAAGCCAGGAGAAGATTTGATAGCATTTTGATTCCAAATGCATCAGATCCTGTTTCCCAAATCAGAGAAGGTTGTATAAACATAATAAATCTGATAGAATTTACTGAGAAACAAGCTAATGTAGCAATATCGTTTTACCTCGAATCAATCTTGCATCAAAGAAAGATCTCAAAGAGTCAGAGCTTTAAATCAAATCATGAAAGCACCGACCAAATATTATTTCATAGTCCAGTTATTGTGGTAATTGAAGAAGCCCATGTATTCATGCCGAAAAATGAGAATACGGATACAAAGTATATTGCTTCAAAGGTAGCAAGAGAAGGAAGAAAATTTGGGGTAGGACTAATAATCGTGTCCCAACGACCACGAACTTTGGATCCAAATGTATTAAGCCAAATGGGTTCCCTGGCAATAATGAAGTTGGTTCAACAAGAAGATCAATCACAAATTGAATCATCTAGTGAATCAATAAACGGTAAGATTATTGAACAATTACCATCTCTTAACCCCGGAGAAGCGTTGTTGGTAGGACAATGGGTAAATTTACCTTCGTTTGTAAGAATAGACGAAATATTAGAAAGAACAATGGGAAAAGATCCAGAACCAGTAAACGAGTGGAAAAACATCAAAGAGAAAAAAGATATGTCAATCGAAGACAGTCGGATGTATATCAGAGAAGATTACATAGAAGAAGAATACATAGAATAAGACGCTAAAGAGTTAAATACATAAATTTGTTAGATCCTATCCCTTATCTATAATAATGAACATTGCCATGATTACTAAAACTAGGGAAAGGGTGAATCTAAAGCTGTATGATGAAAATCTAAAAAATTTGGCTAATGAGATTTTTGAGGATATATATACATTGAATTTCTTCTTACAAACTATACCAAAAACTTTTGATCAAGAAAAGACGCTTTTAATTTTTAATGATTTGGAAAAAATAAACAACATTGTAGACCTATCCGATAAAGAGGCAAATCAAGAAGGCTATGACTATAATGTAAGGCTTTTACTGGCTAAAGATGAGAATTCCTATTTCATACAAGAATAGACAACTTTTTTACTTGACAACGGACCAGAAAGAACAAGAGAAGGCTAAAGGAATCTATTTTTTTAAGTTTCAGGATTATTATATTTAAAACATTTTCTTGCTATTGATACTTTGCTTATAGAGTGACATATTGGACATTCAGCCCAGTTTTTTCCTCCAGAGTATCGCCAATAATAATTACACTTTTGGTACATACATTGAATCCAAAATGTCTTTTTTGGACCCTTCAACCAGTTTTCTTGCAATGGTTTACGAGTTCTTCGTGCCTCTCTGGGCAAACGAGATAATTTCATGGTGTTTACGATACCTACTATATTTGTCTATGATCTATTAATCTTTTCTATACATGTAATCTTACTGAATTTCAATTTTGCGAATGTGAAAGGGTACATACATACACTAGCAAATTTTTAGACAACACTGACACTGGAACCATTCTCAGTCATCTTGAATTTATAAACTTGTTCAACCTCAGAGTTTTCAAATATCTCTTCATCATGAGTAATAATTATCATTTGAGACAACGGACTCATTCCTTTGCTAAAGACATCGGAAATAATCTTAACAAATGATCGACGTCTTTCCTCATCCAAATTGGTCGTAGGTTCATCTAAAACTATGAAATCAATTTTTGATGAGCCCATCAAGAATGCAATCCCCATCCTAATAGCTAATGATACAGCGACCTTCTCACCTCCGCTCAATGATACAGTATCAATCTCTCCTCGCTTCCCATAGCAAAGTACCTTTATTTCTCGTGGTTTTTCAATTAACGTAATTTTTGACAGTCCAACATTGAAAATGTTGATGTATTCTGAGGCTTTAGCAGAAATCAAGTTTAGTGCCCGCGTTCTTAAACTTGAACTCACGATGCCATCTCTGTTAAAGACTGTGGAGCGAATATTTTCAAGATCAGAAATAAATTTTGCGACGGACGATAACTCTGTAATCAATGTTTGAAATTCTGAATTTTCTCTTTGAATGTCTACAATTGTTTTTTCCAATATCGCTTTTTGATTGTGAATACTAACCATTTCTGCTGAAAGCTTGTTTTTGGTTAATTTTTTTTGTTGATAAGAATTTAAATCAACCTCGAGTACATCATTTCTCATATTTTGAATAATATCAATCAAGTTAGCAGAATATTCATCTAACTTGTATGCGGATAGATTGATATTTACTAAAGTATCAAATTTTAGTTTTGATAAGATCTGGTGATCTTTTTTTAGATTCTCTAGTTTATGCTCTAAGGTATCGGTACTGCCATCAATATTAAAATCATAATTTAATAGAGTACGCTCTGCAGCTATTATATTTTTCTCCTTCCTCTTGAATTCCATTTCCTCTTTGGTTAGTTTGGAAATCTCAGAGAGTAGAAACTGTTTCTCTTTAATCTTTTTGTTGAGTTCAAAATTAATATGAGAGATATCAAACATTCGGTTAAGTGAAATGATTTCAGAGTTACAAACAGGACACTTGCCATCTTTAATTTGGATCTTTTGTGCACATTCCGTAAATCCTTCTAACTTTCCTATCTCCCCCTCTACTTTGATAACTTTACCGTTTAATTCGTCTAATTCGGAACTGACCATCTGAATAGTGATAAAGACTTCATCTTTGTCTCTCAAAAATCTAACAGCATTTTTTATGTCCACAATCATTCTTTGTGATTTATCAATTTCGGTTTTCAAAGAATTCGATCGTTCTCTTAAATATTTGAATAAAGTATTCTCCAAAGATCTGATCTCAGAAAGTTTAGCTATTTTTGGCTCAAGAATTTCAATTTGTTTTTCCAATTCATTTAATGTTTCTGTTTTTTGAGATAATTGCATACCGACAGTATTTAATGTTTGCTTTGATTGTAAAAGTCTAGATTCATTATCTTGGGTTTTCTTAAATATAATGTTTATTTGATTATCATCATAACCTTGGGTTTTTTCCCTTAGTATTTTTCTAAATTCCTCTATAACATTATGCATATTATTGAAAGATTTATCCAATCTATCTAATCCAATCATGTTATTTAGTAATTCTTTAAATTCCTTAGGTTGTGAATCTATTATTTTACTAATTTCACCTTGTTGGATAATACCTGCTATTTGCAATTTAGTATAGTTAATCCCCATTATAGACTCCGTTTCACGAATTACTGATTCACCAAGTTGCTTTCGTTCACCAGAGATCATTGGCCTGTAGATGGATTTGTCATTTTGATCCCTTTCCGAATTATTGTTGTTGCTATTTTTAACTATCTGTTCTAATTTAACCGAAGTCAATCGGCCCTGGCTATCTATTTGTCTTCTGATCCTATAATTTGTGGGTCCTATAGAGAATTCTAAAACTACGAACGATCCCGTTTCGTTACTAACATATCCACCCATCCCCCTCGTTAGCAAATTCTTGTGAGATTTGCGAGTGTGTTCATCGAATAGTGCAAAAGTTATAGAATCAATAATACTGGATTTACCGGAACCATTATGCCCTACGAAAACTGTAATGCCCGGATGAAACTCAAGGGATGTATCAGTGTGTGATAAAAAGTTGTTTAAAACTATCCTTCTTATCAATTCTAAGCACCTTTTCCATCTATTTTTGATTTGCCTAAAGTTTGGTAGGTTGATTTATTATTTTCAAAAAACTTCCAAACATAATTGGCAATGTGATTATTTTTATCTTTATCGATATTCTTAGAATCGTGGGAGTCATCCTGATCATGAAACATATTGATTAGGTCCAATGATAGACGAGTCAAAGGTTCAGAATGGAGAGATTTTAGAATTAATGAAGACATCTCTTTATCCATATCAAAATCTCCGGTATTATCATAAGAAAATCCAGTAGCGGAATTTTCGTCTAGAATACTCCAGTTATAATATAAAAACGAAGCCTCTAATTGTAATAATTGTCTGGATAATATTTTGGGATCTATATCTGTTCCACTTATTTTTAGATCAATAACAGGTTTTTTGGAATATTGAGCAGATTCTTGTACGATACTACCCAGTTTGTCAGTCAAATCTGGATATTCTATTGGGTATTCAAATTGATGTCGTCTCTTTTCTAGCTTTATCCAATGAGTATTGACGTTTGCAGAGACTTCTGAAAGATCTACTAACAGAAATCCCTTCTCCACATCTGAAATGGTTTCGTTATGGCCAAGATCAATGGAACCAGGATAAGCCACCAAACCTTCGTTTAGAGCAGGAAATCTCTTTTCAATGTGGTCATGATAGTGACCCATAGCATAATAATCAAATCCGGCCGGTAAATCATTGGAAAAAATTTCGCCTGCAAATTTGTTAAAATCATAGAGGCCTTGATGAAGAACAATTATCTTTTTTAACCAATGATTTTTAACTGCATGCTTTTGGATGTCATTTTTCATGATAGACTCTAATTTTCTAAAGGGTCTGATCAAACCGTTATCAATATTGGAACGACGTTCCTTATTGAACCCATAGATTAGTAGATTGTCTATTTGAACTGGTGAATCAGATTTAAGTCTTCTTGCTAATCCCAAATTATGAAATAGGTATGGCAGAGGTACATCATTGGATCTACTTATATCGTGCTCACCTAATACAAAAAATACTGGTATCGATTTTTCTTTTAGTTTTTTTAGTTCTCGGGCAAGCCTAATAATGGCCGCACCATTTGGTTTAGGATTATGAAATATATCACCAGCTAAAATGATAGCTTTTACGTGCTCACTAATGGATTTTTCAACAGCCTCTCCAAATACTTCGTATAGATCTTCTTCTCGCTCTTGGAGATTGAATTGAGCATAGCCTAAATGAATATCGGAAATATGAGATATAAGCAACTATGGTTCAAAAGATCAATGCCATATTTTATTTATTAATTGAAATCATTCCAAAAAACTGCATTTTAGCTTAACCGCCACCTGCTCCACCTCCCAAAGTACCCCATTGAACTTCTTGATAGTTATCGATTAACTCATTTAACAAATCATTGATATCCTTATCTTGCTGTTTTGAGGAAATATACTCGCTTAGCAATGATTGGAGTCTTTTATAAGTAATGTCATCTACTTGCAGATTTCTCATTTCTACCCAGACTATCTTGACAATTTAATTATAGATATAGATTTGCACATGTGTTCAAAGAAAGATTTAACAGTAATACGATTTACTTTAAAATCATAAATAATGTCGATTAATTATTCTACAGAGATTTTTTCGAACACACTGGGTCGAAAATTTCTCTTAAATATTCTAAGATTTGATAACGGTTATTTTATTTCAATATCAGAGAATGAATCAAAGCTTGGATCGATCTCGGTTTCTTTAGCTGTGACAAACAAATCAAACACGGCCAGAGTGATTCAAAACAAGAATGATCAATTATTCATTGATACCCTCTCTACCAGGATTTCCTTGATGAAAAATGGTATCTGTATAATATCAATGTTCACGAAAAATAAATTACATTTAGATGACATGAAAATAATTAATGAAAAGATCCTGTCAACAATAGAGGAGAAATAAATGGTAAAAAAAGAAAATAACAACAACAAGGATCGAAAAGTTATCTTGAAAAACAACAATACTAGAAATTCTGATTCAAAGTCCAAACAAAAGAATGTTGAAAAAAGCATTAGAAAAGAAGACTCGGGATTAAGGCATGAATATGATTTAAGAAGCTTTTTATCAACCCTCGAGAAAAGAGGAGAATTAATAACTATTCACAAGAAAGTAAAAAAGAAGTTTGAACTTGCTGCAATAATAAGTAAATTTGATAAGAAAGAGGCTGTAATATTTACCAACGTTGACGAATCCAAATTCAAAGTTGTTTCAAATATCTTGGGAACTAGGAAACGGTTTTTTTATGGGATTGAGTCTTCAACCCCGACTAGCAAAATCGACTTATCTAACTTAGGAAACATAGGATCAGAATATTACCCAAAAGAATTTTCTAATGATGCACTATTTCATAATAATAGTACTAGAAATCTTTATGATCTTCCAATCGCAAGTCATTTTGAAAAGGATGCGGGTCCATTTATAACTTCATCTACAGTATATGTAAAGGACCAGGAGAATGGAAATCAAAATTCTTCAGTTCATAGAATGTTACTACTTAATAATAGCCAAATGGCAATAAGAATGGTAGAGGGCAGGCATCTTCATAAATGCTTCGTTTATGCTAAGGAACATAAAGAAGATTTGAAAATTAGTGTTGTAGTTGGAGTGCATCCGGCCCTGAATATTGCAGCAGCATATCAAGCAGCATATGGAATTGATGAAATTGCAATTGCAAATTATCTCTTAAATGGTAATCTAAAGCTTGCAAAGAATAATTATTCTGATTTAATGATACCAAAGCACAGCGAAATAGTAATAGAGGGTAAAATACTTCATGACGAAGTATCCGAAGAATGGATGGTTGAGATGCTGAGGACATATGACTTTAAACGAAAACAACCAGTTTTTGAAATTAATCAAATTTGGTACAGGGATAATCCCATATATTATGATATATTGCCAGGATACACAGAACACAGGTTATTAATGGGATTGCCCATCGAAGCCAAAATTTTTAGTTACGTTAAAAATACTGTTCCCTCTACTAGAATGGTACACTTATCCGATGGAGGATGCAACTGGTTAACCGCGGTCGTACAAATTAAGAAGAGACTAGAAGGTGAACCAAAAAATGCAATTCTAACTGCATTTGCAGCACACCCGTCTCTTAAGACTGCAATTATAGTTGATGAAGATATTAATCCCTGGAATCCTGTAGAAGTAGATTATGCCGTTTCAACTAGAACCCAGGCTGATAAAGATTTTCTCATAATTACAAATGCAAAGGGTTCAAGTTTAGATCCCTCTAGTGATCAAACCAATCTATTAACTACAAAATTAGGAATAGACGCTACGATTTCTCTTCTCAAAGATAAAGAGAGATTTGAGATTGCTAAAATACCTGGCGCAGATAATATCGATATCAAAAAGTATGTACAAAAAGAAAAAGATAGTTACATAAAATCATAAAGTTCGAAAAATGTGTATTCATAGACAGGAATCTTTGGGCAGAGATTAATCCGAAAGGATTAGAAATGCTCTGAAACTAGCATGACTGAAAAAGAAATTTAGAAAATCTGTATCATAAGAACATCTAGAATCGCACCATACAGTAAATGACCACTTAGACTTGTAATGGTAGGACCAAGTCCCAAGGGATGTCTAAGTGGATCAATTCCGGTTGTGGGTTTGTGAATTGGTAGCAGTGTTAGAACTCATAAAACTAGGCCATATAGTATGTCCATGGAAAACATCATAGTGTTTAAAAATGGAACCAAAATCAATAAAAAATAAAAACCAATTCCACCCAATCCGCCATTTATTAAATGAAGAAAAAAAAGTCCAGGAAAATTAATCTGCATTCTATTAGTTTTAAAAAATTTGCTAAATAGTACCGGATTTTCATGCCATTCAAGAACTCCTTCTAGTCCCCATTTTCTCCAAAAAGGAAATTCGAAAATAGGCATCACCTGTGTAGAAAATAATCAGGCCAATAAACTTAAAAACACGGAATAAAAATCCACCACCATTCGATTATACCAATGTTTTATAGGATATAATGTATTGTCTGGATTACAAATTGGTTGGCATTAGATAGAAAACAACGGAGGTAATCAGCAAGTAGACTCCGGTAATTGTTATATCCTGGGATCGTAGCATGTAGGATCTGAATGATATATTAAACCAAACCATAGTATCTTATAGTTTTATTATAATATGCATCGGCAACTAGAAACCTGTTTCTACCAATCACCAGATTCACCCCATCTCAACTCATTTCATCTCAACTCATCTCCTATAACAAATTATGAAGAAATGTTTGGTATTCTACTTGAATCAGACCTCCAACAAAAATCATAACCTTTGTTTCATAACGAGTCACTACATATCCTAACCAGTCAAGGTATTTACAACAGAAATAACCAGAATCAGAATTTTAATACTTTATTACGTTCTATGGGCTTTCAAAAATGCAATCTATTGGTATCAAGCGGGCTTTATGATAGGATTGAAATAAATAACCTTAACAAAATCAAGTTTTGACTACAATCAAAAATCAGCATAAAGTAAAATTAAAATCAATAGTAGAAGCAAATAATAGAATCATGGGTGATCAAATATGATAGTAATATAGAAGAATAAATACTAGGAAATTAATAGTTATGTATGAATCGCCTGATAGTCGAATCCTACACCAACTCGACAATAAACACAATTTTAGATGACATATCTAAAAAGTATAAGATTGATACATCCAAAGAACAACTTGATGAGGATATTCCTATTAATGAAATTAAATTCAAATATAGAACTTATTCTGAGTGCGTTAAAATGCTTTACAAGAGTGCAGGCGTAGTAAACGCAATTTAAGTTCTAACTTTCATTAGTTTTATATGACCCGTAGTACAGGCTTCTGAACCTTCTTCATGTTCATGCAAAAGCTTTTTTGCCTTTTCCTCGGGTAATTTTTCTGTTGAAATATAACCACATTTTTCACAAATAACAATATAGCTCCAGCCAACCAAATAGATTTCATTGTAGTTATTAGCTCTCGATATTTATTTATATATGCAGATTAACAAATAAGAATCTGAATGCTTATCACAAGTATGATTCGGAAATTAAAATACAATTGAGCCCAAAATAATAATGATTGATAATTTTGGAAATTTATTGCAAATCAGATTCACCTATTTTTTTTATGAACTCTAATAATAGACAAATTACATCTTGATTGAAACTAGCAAACGGACACGGAACAACAAAAGATACTAAATTCAACTGAATCGAGTTTTGAAACATTCGATGGTAAGATCTTAAATATAGATTTGAATTTGCTATGTGTAATGAATTGCAAAGATAGTTTCATTCGATATCCCCTACTTATAGTTACAATAATTATAGGAATAGGAATGGTATTGATGTTTCAAAATTCAATAATAATAGAAGTAGGTGCGACAACATTAGCACAAGATGATTCAAACATCACCACTTCCACTTCTACTCTTACTACAACACCGGCGGCCAATACATCTACTTTGAATAATACTTTCCATCATGATTCTGTCCGTGAGATCAATAAACTAACATCGACATTTGGATTACCATTTTATGAACTAACGGATGCGAAAGATACAGGCAAAGAAGTACTAAATATAGATCCACAACAAACCAGGGATTCTTACATAGCTCAGGGCAATATGAAAGGAATAGGTAACGTTACGGAATATAGTACATATGTATCAACCTATTCATCGCCTGAAATTAGCAGTATGGGTAAAGGAATGATAGTTCAAAATGATAATGTGGCAACATTTACTGCTGAGGATACCGGGAAATACGACAATGATGGGAATTTGCTATTAAAAGGCACTATGTTCTTCCAATCGGATGATAAGAAAATGGAAAACATTGATGGAAAGGTAGGACTTTATCTTTATTGGAAAGATACTAACGGTACTGACTGGACAAAAACATGGTTGTGGGATTAGACAAAATCACGGACGAGTTATTTGGAATTTAGAGAAGGGATCATGTCTAAAGACAACCAAGTCAAGTGTCATAGTTTCTGTCGTTATTCCACGTTCCAAATCTATTTTCCAGA
>JAKDMR010000445.1 GCA_030452275.1 Candidatus Nitrosocosmicus sp.
ACGAGAAGAGGATCTCACCACGTCTAACTAATGAGCGGTTATAAGAAGGCCAGTCAATCATGGAAATGGATAGTCGAATCTAAGCTAAATAGATTGAGTTAGGCGACTAAGCAGTAAATGGGACAAAGAATATCATCTATGAGAAGAACTGAAATATACTTTACCTAAATACATGGTAATGATTTTGGGTATATCTTTAGTCATTTTGTATACATCAAAGAAAAACTTACTGCCTTAGAAAATAAGAAGTAAAATAACAGACCAATTAAAAGACAAGAATAATGGTAAAAAATTTTATGAATATCCAAAGTTATTAATTTTAAAATCGCTGAAAGAAATTAAGAGGTAATGGTGTGGTGTGGTCATATCCAAAAAAACATTATTTGATTATTTGGCGGTAGATATATTTTTTCTAGATGATATTCCATGGGCAATGCTATCTGCTCCTATTATCAAAAGGTTAACTGCTATTATAAACATCATAACCACTATTCCTAATACAGGAAACATCAATATTGCAAAGGATACTACCAAAGACAAAATGCCCACCACTAGAAGTAGCGCTCTTAACCATTTGGAAATGTGTTTGTTAACTACACCATGTATGATTCTTGCAACACCTAGAAGGAACAACCCAAAGGATAATAGATAAACCAAAAATATTGTTGTATATAGCGGGAATACGATAACACATGCCCCAAGGGCTATCACCAAAGCACCCAATACAATATTAACTATGCGTGAGGATTGCTGAAGATGAGAGATTGTCCCTACCGCAATTCTTTCTGCTCCTATAAAAAGCAATGTAAGAGAGAGAAAGAAAATTAGAGTAGTTATTCCTGCTGTGGGATATATCATTACTAAAAAGGATAAAATAATAGTAATTGCACCAAATATGATTTGTAAAATTCCAATACCTTTTGATGGTTTTATTTCATTAACTCTATTTGACATATAGTAAATATCATCCATCAATCTATAAAAATATGCAACTGATCTCTTGCGTAATAAGACGACCTTTAAAATTTTATGGATTAACAATGATTACTTGTAAACCTATAATGTCGTATCTGAAAGTCAGATGATAGTTGCTAATTTTATAATAATTTTTCCATGAGTGCTAAATACTCGAGATCTATCGAAGGATGAGGAATTAGGAAAGTATACTTTAATACTATTAGATATATTATTGGTTTATTGAACTATCAATGGGAATGTGACAGCTTCCACAAACATTCCAAGAGTTTCTCCAGTTACACTCTCTACTGTTATTTGTAGATATTTTGGTCCAGGAGAATCAAAAGTATATGAAAACTGTCCTGTTCCCTCATTTGCTCTTTGATTTTTGAATTCATCAATTACAGTCCTGTTTCCATCCATCACGGTATATCCGTATGTTACCCTTTCAACAATATTGTTTCTGGCGTCGGTAAATATGATACCAAAATTAGTACTACTATCAGCTTTGATTTCTACAGGTTCCCACAGCAATTGAATGTTGTATGTTCCTCTTGGTGTCTTTAGATTAAACGGAGGTACTGGAATCTCGATTTGGGATTCTGGTACTGGTGGTTGGCCTGTCCCAGTGCCTATTAACTGGTATGTATATTGGATGGGAGCAGGCTTGTAAGTGACATCTGCATAGGTTTCAGCTTTGATTGGGAAGGGCGTATTACTATTAACATAAATATTGCTAGTCGCTCCCTTTGAATAACTTATCACGGTAGTATCGAATGTTCCGGCGGGAGTAGTTACTTTTGCAGATCCAGATGGTCCAATTTGTGGACCACCTATCGAGGCTATTTTTCCCCAAGCTGGAGCACTCAATGATTGTCCTGGTTTATGAGCAAAAGATGAAAGCCAAGTAAGAGTAGTATCATAAGAACCTCTGTATTCGTTCATTTCTGGCGGGATCTGAGAAGATCCTAAGGCTGTTAAATCAAGGCTGCTTAAATGAAGAGTTCCATTAATCACTTTTCCACTATCTACCACAAAAGTGGGGGCAATCCAGTACTGGCCTGTTGAATTATATTCTTTGAAGTAAATGGTCATCGTAAAGGGCTGACCCTGATTTGTAGCAGCATCTCTAATTTCAAATGTGTAATATGTATTTTCTTTGACACCCTTTCCAACATACCAATTCTCTGATTGACCAAATGATGATTCAATCAATGGGCTAAATTGCAATGTCGAAATTCCAAGAATGGATATTAGAAAAAATACTGTTATTTTATTTAGGCTGTTTCTTCTATTCATTTGTAATCATATTCGGATAATAAATCTTTAAATGTTTACTAATTCAAGGCCAGAAACTCAATGATAGAATAAAAGATACGCTCATATTGACAAATGTTTCAGCCAAGCTTAACTTGAGATAGCACGAATTTATGATGTGTTTACGTTAACAGTTATGACGATATGAAAATCTTGTAGTACCTTGTAGATTGATTGTTGGCTAGGTTCAAAGTTTACATGCTCAGTATTCGAGCGAAGTTATGACTGAACCAATTCCTTGAGTGAGCGGCTATTAAAGTACCCCATATAGAGGGTGAATGGATGTTTGCCGCTTTAAACCCCAAATGGAATAATGAAATGAAAAATA
>JAKDMR010000446.1 GCA_030452275.1 Candidatus Nitrosocosmicus sp.
CCGCTCCAACAGCATCAACAAATAGTTCTCTAGATTCTGAATCCGCTCCAACAGCATCAACAAATAGTTCTCTAGATTCTGAATCCGCTCCAACAGCTTAATCTTGAAATGATGGTTATCGATGATGAAATTGTCAACACTGGCGTTGCTATATCAGGATCAACGTATTGCAATTGGCTCTGTTAACTTAAGGAAATGATATAGCTCGAAGATGTTTTATCTCTCTTCTATGATCAACAAAAGAAACAGAACATCTTCATCAGATATTGGTCGAGCATTGTATTTGTATTTTCTTGGATTATCAACCAGAGGTGTTGCCAAAGCAATGTTTTATTTACACAATGTCAAGAGAAGCCATGTTGCAATTTGGAATTGGATCCAAAAATGTCATCCTAGGAAGATATCCTCAAAAAGAAAGAAGATCGAGGAATATATCGTCGATGAGACTTTAATCAAAGTTGGGGTAGAGTTAGTATGGCTCTGGATTACAATAGAGCCAGAAACCAGGCAGATTCTCGCACTGTCTATATCCAAGGAGAGAAACATGTTAATAGCAGAAAGGTTTCTCTCAGGTGTGATAAGGATTCATGGAACGCATCCAGTTTCCACAGATGGTGGTACTTGGTATCCCCCGACTTGCAGGCTCCTTAGATTAAAACAGCATATCCATTCCTCTTTGGAGAAAAGCCTGATAGAACGAACTATGCAGTATATCAAGGATAGAACCGAATGCTTTGACGATTACTTTCCTTGTCGAAAGGAAAACTGTAAGCTAGACCATGTGATGAATTGGATGAATCTGTTTGTCAATCATCACAACAGGGAGGTGATTTATGCTTAAGCTAACATCCATGAAAATTAGCTCGTAAGTTGGCTTCCTTCGGTATCCTGTTTAGCCTACAATATCTATGTTTTTTGTACTAATAATGTTTTCTAAACATAGCTATCGCTGTGGAAGATATAGGCAGCGATGTTTCTGATTGTTTTTATTGTTATTCTAATTTCCGTAATTTCTGTTGGTATCTTTGCTTGTTCATTTGTCTATAGAGTTCGTTTCTAGTCAGCATATACCATATGATTACTAGTAGTTCTTTAGCGGTTGCAACTATGGCTTTACCGTGTCCCTTCTTGTTCTTTATTCGGGTATAGAATATCCCAAGACGGCTATCATATTTTACTGCAGTAAGTGCACATTGAGCAAGTATCCATCTTAACCACGGTGAACCCTGTTTAGTTATTCTACCTGTTATTGTCTTTCCAGCTGATTCTCTTGTAGAAGGAGCCAGTCCTGCAGCATAGCTTACCAGTTTCCATGGCGTGGAAAATCGTCTTACATCAACTATTTCTGCGGATATGAGCATGGCAGCGAATACATCTATTCTGGTTAAGCTCAGAAGAATCCTTACATTTCTATCATTTCTAGATGCATAATTTGATATCTCTTTTGATACTGTATCTATCTGATAGTTGATTGTTTGGATGGATTCAATTGACGTACTCAAGATTATTCTATCTACTGGACTAACCTTTAGAAGCAGTGATTTCAACCATTCTATACCCAAAACACCGAATATGTCAGTCAAGTCCGTCTTGAAATCATATTTATCTAGTATTGCATTCACCTTGTTTACCAGTTTTGTTTTGGTTCTTGATAGTGTAATTCTATGTCTAACCAAACTTCTTTTGTCCCTATCTTTTTTTACTGGTACATACGATTCGTATATCAAGTTAGTTCGTAACAGATCAGATAATAAGCTAATCTGATTTTATCTTGGCTTCTGCTATTATCCTTGTCTTGTATGGGTTCGCAAGTACTGTATCAATTCCATTCTCTTCTAATGTATCATGAATTCTCATCCACATGTTACCTGTAGACTCTAGTACTGCTTGAGTAGCGACGGTAGTGGTCGTGGAACGAATTTCGCTAGTCCTTACTCTAGAAAGCAAATTGCTTATCCCGTTTACATCATTACCAAAAAAAGAATTCATCCAGTATCTTTCCTTTATCATCCTTAAGAGCTGCTCTACACTTTCTTTTTCTACTACATCTATTCCAAGATTATTCAATTTCTCGTTCATCCTCCTCTTTTTTTCTTATTGTTGGCTATACAGGCGGCAAACATCCATTCACCCTCTATATGGGGTAGTTTGATAGCCGCTCAATCAAGGAAGTATGGTTCAGTCAGGGCCTCGCTCTCTAACGGAGCATGTTCACTTTCAACCTAATAGCCAACACATAATGATAGGGATACTACAAGATTTTCATATCGTCAGGGCCTTTTGCAGCGACGATAATATGATCTATTGTAAGAAGGCCAGTCAATCATGAAAATGGATAGTCGAATCTAAGCTAAATAGATTGAGTTAGGCGACAATGCAGTCTGTATTCAAATAAAAAATATAAAAAGATTCATTGGAATGTGATCGCAATTCTAGATAAACTATTGGATGAGATTAGAATTATTTAAAGGAAAAGCACTCGGGACATTTCTAGACCAATCATAAATACAAAAAAAGTACTTGATATGATGTAATACTTTCAAAGTTTGAATTCTTGACTACAATAAGTATATTTAGATTGTAGTGCTGCATTCCGGGGC
>JAKDMR010000045.1 GCA_030452275.1 Candidatus Nitrosocosmicus sp.
ATACTGGATAACAATAGATTACGAAAATAGATTTTTACATGTATACAAGAGGTCTTATCTAATTCCTTTGCGTCAATGGCCGGTTTTAGAAAACCTGTCAACTTTGGTTCACTTGGTACCACTAGATGTGGAGTTATTGAACGGATCCAATAGAAACTGAATTTACAATTTCCATGTTATACAATGAAGGTTATAAGAGAAATCTAGCTTTTCAACGTTCCACTTGCTATTAATCAAATGTTTTTTGGAACCATGAAATGACAATCTCTAAATTCGATGAAATTTGAAAAAATGATATCTTTAAAAGATAGTAGTTGATCACAGACTGATGAAATGATGCAGTATTGATACCTTTCAGAGTATAGTCAAAAAATTGATTGTGTTATTGATGTTTGGTCAAGATACATGGGGGCGTGCTTTTCCTATCCTTAATAGTCTAGTAATCATAAATGGATTCCAAATAGATATTAGTAATATTATACCTTTGTCGGGTTCTAGTCTTTATCCTCCTTCATGATTACACATTTTTATACTTTAGCTCATCAAGCGACAAGGTCTAACTAAAATTTTTATCAATTCGTGAGCGTTGCTGATATTCTTGACGAGAGATATCTGGGCTTTAAATTCCATATGCTTCTTCTCTGTAATGGTATTCAATCAATTAACAAACCAGAAAATGTTTATATTGTCACATAAATATTTATTGATAATTTGATTAAGAGAAAATCTTTTCCGAAACAAAGTCTAATGCTTGCTCAATGTTTGGGTGGTGCGTTGGTATTACTTTTAGTTAGTATGGCTGTACCTACCACAAATGCCCAAAACTCTGGGGAAAATCTCCAATCCTCTGTACAGATATCAAAATCATCTGCGAATTCTTATCAAATCGTAAATGAAACTGCGTATATAAAACCATTTTTTGATACCTCGTATATAATTAGTGGAAGCAGTAACCTGTTGAATAACTCGCAGAATATTATTAACTCGACAATTATTAATGACTTTCTTTCTTCACCTACTGCAGGCTATATTATACAGCAAAATAATTCTTCTAATTCAGCAACCAATGCAACAAATCAATTGCCTGCCCTACCAAACCCTTTTGTTGATCAAGAAACGATCAGCGCTACGATCCAACAACAACTGTCGGAGGCAATTACCTCTGCAATAGATATTGATTATTTTGAAGTAGACATAGAATGCACCTTTGGAAACAAGATCCAAGATTGGAATTGTGATGTATATAGCCTACCAACCTAATTTTTGAATTCACTAAACAACTTAATAGTACAAAATCCAATCCCATTCTTTTTAATTTATAACCATTGTGTTATTTTAATAAACCTTCTTCGATTTAAAATTGGTTCGGACAATGTATTTCCATCTGGTGAGTATTTTTGGGTAAAAAACCTTCCTTTAAAGTTCCGATCTTCTATCTATGATCGGTTTAGGTTTCTAGAAATATTTTTTTATTTTCGGAACCAGTCCTAATAGATGGATATTTGGAACATGCTAAATACATTTGGAAACGGATTTTGCTTTTAGCCCAGGATTAAACAAATAATTGATTTATCATCTTTTAGTGGTATTATTTTACACTTGTATGGTAATTAAGTTTTACAATGAATGCCTTTAGATTAATTTCACTAGTTTCATTTTGGATGGTGAACAAATTACTAAACATTATGATGTGTCAACCCTGCCATATTTGATATCAATGATATTCCTACTAATTGAAGCCTTTTACAATTCATGATATATATATTAGTGTTTCAAAATTAACATTAATTGGGCGGGGGTTGTAGAGCCTGGCCAAATAAATAATAATATTTTGGAGACGCGGGACTTAAGATCTATATGAGGGATCCCGTCTCTCAGGGGTCCGTGGGTTCAAATCCCACCCCCCGCACCTTTCTAAATTGCTTTTCTTTCAAGATTTAGACCCGGCTCTGTCTACTAAATTTATTTTAACCTGTTAAAGTCATGTGATTTGCTTACATTCTTTATTCAATTTACAATGACTGAAAAGTCAAGAAAAATTTTTTGACTAGTAGTGTGTTATTGCATTTGAAACAAAACCTTTGAGATAAATCCTTTGATCTATCATTGAAGGTGTGGTTACGAAAATAAACTAGCGAGATAGATTGTTGGCTTTGTGCATAGCAACTAGTTAAAAATCTGATGATTTAATTCAGGGCTAAGATAAGGGCCTTGCTACCGTTATTTATGAGTCAAGTTGTCATGTTCTTTTTTTGGATCGATTGTATTCTACCATTAACTTTACTAAATTGGTATGGAACCTGTTATCATTGGCAAGTTCAGGATGAAACGAGGTCCCCAAAATGTTATTTTGCCTGACGGCTACTATTTTTTTATCATATTCTGCAATAATTTCTACGTTATTACCGATCTCAGTTATTGCCGGACCTCTTATAAAAACTCCATTGAATCTTCTTTCACCTAAATAAGGTATATCTAATTCCGACTCGAAGGATTCCTGCTGACGTCCAAAGGCGTTACGTTCTATTGTAACGTCCAGAACTTTTAATAATGATTGTTTTGTTTCGCCTATAGTTTTATCGTATGCCTTATTCGACAGCATTATGAGTCCAGCACAAGTACCTAATATTGGCAGGCCCTCTTGGATCTTTTTCTTTATCAAATCTGTTTGAACCCCTTGAAAGAATAAGAGCATACCCATTACTGTGCTTTCACCTCCTGGAATAACTAGTCCGTCAATTTCGTCTAAATCATGGAAATCTTTAATATGGATTATCGTTCCTTCAATCTCAAGTACTTCAAATGATTCTTTAATTGCGTTTGAATTTTCTTCAATATCGCCTTGAATGCTTAGTATACCTACTTTTAAAAAAGGAGTCAAACCGAAGGCCCTCTCTCTTGCATTCGCAGATCTAAATTTTTCGTATCTAATCCGACTAGGGATTTTTTTTCATCTACCATCTTTTGAGCCTCCAAAACCTCTTTTTCATTATCATAAAATGTGGTGGCCAATACTACTGCTTTTGCTCTTGACGATGGGTCTTCTGATTTAAATATCCCTGAACCGACAAAAACACCATCACAACCTAATTTCATAAGGAAAGAGGCATCAGCGGGGGTAGTAATACCGCCAGCTGCAAAGTTTACAATGGGAAGCCTCCCTAATCTGCCTACTTCCATTGCTACCTCCATCGAGACCATATATTCCCTAGCGAGTTTTATTATTTCTTGATAATCATTATCCAAATAGGCTGCTTTTAGTACCCGTATTTCCTTATTCATTTTTCTTATATGATTTACCGCTTCTGCAACATTTCCGGTTCCTGGTTCCCCTTTAGTTCTGATCATCGAAGCCCCTTCTTCTATTCTCCGTAATGCCTCGCCCAAATCCTTTGCACCATTTACAAAAGGTGTGGTAAATTCCCACTTCCAAATATGATTTTCTTCATCAGCCGGAGTCAATACTTCACTCTCATCAATCATGTCTACCCCACAAGTTTCGAGCATTTTGGCTTCAGAGTAATGACCTATTCTACACTTTGCCATGATAGGAATTGAAACTGCATGCATTATCTCTTCAATTGTTTTTACCCCCGCTGTTCTTGCTACCCCTCCTGCCTTTCTAACATCATAGGGCAATTTGTCTAAAACCATCACAGCTACTGCTCCCGCTTCTTCTGCTATTTGAGCTTGTTCAACATTTGTTACATCCATAATTACTCCGTGCTTTTGCATGTGGGCAAAGCCCCTTTTTACTAAAATACTTCCTCTTACAACCTTGATGTCTCCTTCTATGGAGACTTTTTGACCCTTCATTTTTCTGTTCGCGGGTATTAATGAAATAGCCACATTTTTTTATTAATTAAAACGATATATAGGTATATTTTTTCAGTACAGATCATGGATTTCAGAAAAAACATTTTTGATTTTTATTGTCTATTAATCAAATAACACTTTTATGATTATTATTTAGAAATATTCATAAAATCATGATAGCAGTATACTAGTCTTAATTCGTCAAAATTCAATAGCAAAATTTAAAAAGGAACCGTCTTTATTACAAATAATGACTTTACCAAAAGGGTATAAACCTAGTGGACAAACTGGATCGGGTAGTAGCAGTGGTGGTGGTAGCAGTGGTGGTGGTAGCAGTGGTTCCTCAGGAGCAAGCAGAGACGAAATCGAGCGCATGATAGGCCGTAGAGTCGAAAATATGAAAGGTATTATTGTTTTAGGCTTTATATTATGTTGGGTAGCTACAGTTGGGGGTGTCTATGTTGGTGTTACTGTGTATCCATGGGCATACCCGTTACCAAGTGGAATATATGCTCTATGTGTTTTGACCGTTATTGAAGCGTTGGGTATGATTTGGATGTTGAAAATAGCTGGTGAAAAGCCAGTAAGGATGTAATATCCTCCATTTTATCTTTTTAAGTTCAAATATTCTAGAGATTTTTAATAGTTTTGAAATGGTCATAATCAAATTAATTTGGTAAAGTAATTGTAGATTTTTGAAAAAATATACACAAAATCTTATATACTACCTATAAGAACAGCATAATAATGGTCTGGTTAAGACGTACAACTCACTATTTGTTCATAATTGTTGTTGCAGTAAATAGTACGTTGCTTGTAATCAATGCAGGAGATTATATCTTCTATACTGACTGGGCATGGACATCATTCGTCGTATTCTCGATTGCTAATTCCACAATGCTTGTGGTAGGAGCTATATACTATATGTTGTTTACTGGTGTCCCTGGCACGGCTACGTATTATGCAACTATTATGACGATTTTTGTATGGATTTCCAAAGGAGCATGGTTCGCATTGGGGTACCCGTACGATTTTGTCGCGGTTCCTGTTTGGATACCCTCTGCTATGTTATTGGATTTGGCGTACTGGGCAACAAGAAGAAACAAACATGCGGCAATATTAATTGGTGGTGTATTGGTAGGAATGTCACTCCCACTATTTAATATGATTAACCTATTGCTGGTTGCGGACCCATTGGAAATGGCATTCAAATATCCTAGACCCACCTTACCACCATACATGACTCCAATTGAACCACAGGTAGGAAAGTTCTATAACAGTCCTGTTGCCTTGGGAGCGGGAGCTGGGGCGGTGCTTTGTGTACCTATAGCGGCATTGGGTGCAAAACTCAATACTTGGACTTATAGATGGATGGCTGCATGGAGTAAGTGGGACTAGATCCCTTTTTTTATTTTAGAAATTATAGAATTTATTTAAGAAATTAAACATATACACAAAAATTAGAACTCAAAACTTATCTTTGTACCAAATTTTCGAAAATAATTCAACTAGTAGTTTCATAGTGCATTAAAAAATGTTCGGGTCTATCATTAGATTGACTTCAATTTTCGTAAACCTTGGATGGTATTAATTGAGTTATATTTTCCAGTTAAATAATGCATGCTGGGAAAGTATCCATTGACTAATCACTTTGGATCAATCCCAATTGATCCTTCACTATTACCATATACTTGAATTTGATCATCCAAAGGATGAAAGAACAGCTTGTGTTTATTCCATATTATAGTAACACATACTAGCCTCAATATCATAATATTGAAAGAAGATGGCACCTGCGATTAAATACCTCTGAATTTAGCAATACCAATGCTAAATAAACACAATTAAGCCATCATAGAGTATCCATGGATTTGGATACGTTCACCACGCACCTGAATAGGCGAAAGATAAACCGCCTTTTAAGGGTTCATTGATATATGACTTATAGGGTCTTTTATTTTCCTTTCATTCTGTATTTATAAAAAGAGACGCTGTGGAGGACTCTTACTGAATGAATTAGCCAGTTGTATATGTATATATAATTCATGGATTTGCTTATATACCATTAGCTAATCCATTCGACTAAAATATAATATCAAAGGATCTTGCAAACGATGAACTTTTAGTTATTTTGTATAAAGTTTTTAGCATATTGGAATTAGTAAAGAAAATCGTAAAAGGTAATCATAAATGACAGGAATATACAAACTATAGTCCACTGCTATAAAAAATTATCAACAAATTACTAGAATATTGACTAGTTTCATATCGCAGAGGTACTATCCAGTTTGGTAGCAAAATTCAAACCATTGTTCCAGATTTTAGATACCCTATACCATCAAATTGATCATAAATCCATGATGGTGTCAAATAACTGATGAGGTGACCTCAAATGCCGCTGAGGATATGAAGCTGTAATGGGGAGCATAGGGGGTTGACCGCTCATCATTGCGAAAAAATTTTCCCTATCTTGTAGGAATATCCGTTGTTTTACAGAGCATTCGATCGAGGACAAGATGATGCTATTACCATACTCAAACTTTAATGTAAAAATAATAAAATAAAGATATTTGAAGATACGCTTTAATTCAGTAACAAGTTATTTTGTTCTAAGCTCATCGATCAATCTATCTATATTGATATTTGGATTTCCGTTTTCATCTTTTATTGTTTGCAGCGCTGGTGGATATTCCTTGTAATTGTTAATTCTGCTTTGTAATCTTTCTTCATATGTAGGCGTATTCTTATTTTCATAAAAAACCCCCACAGGAATTCTATTTTCCCATTCTTTTGATTTTTCAATTGCTTTGATTATCTTGTCAGATGGCTCCTCATCATTATCCACTACCCCATTGTAACCCTCTTCCTCTAGCTTGTATATCTTTGGAATTTTTATTGAAGGATTATTCTCATCTAGAGTAAAACTTTGATACCATTCCTTTGTATTTATATCATTATATGTGGGACAAGGTTGTAGTACGTCAATAAAGGATAAACCACTATGCTCGATCCCCTTTTTAATTACCTCCTTAAGATGCTTTATGTCATATGAATATCCTCTTGCTATATATGTGAAACCACTGATACAAGCCAATGCTATAGGATTAATACTATCATTTACATTGGGCTGAGGCAAAGATTTTGTCTTCATCCCTAGTTTTAGCGTGGGAGAAGCTTGTCCCTTGGTTAATCCATAAACTCCATTATTGTAAATAATATATGTGATATCAATATTTCTTCTTCCTGAATTTACAAAATGTCCCGAACCTATTCCCAATCCATCTCCATCACCCCCAACAGCCAGAATTTTCAAATTTGGATTGGCCAATTTGGCTCCTTGAGCGAAGGGCAAGACTCTGCCATGTAACGTGTGTATTCCAAATGTATTAATAAAATGAGGGGTTTTACCCGAACATCCAATCCCAGAAAAAATTGCAGCTTGGTGCGGAGGTATTTCTAATTCATAAAGAGACATTTGAATTGCATTAAGTATACCAAAGTCTCCACAACCGGCACACCAGTCATTATGAACCTGTGTCTTAAAATCGGCTAATTTATACTCCATTTTTTAATATAACTCTCCGTTCAGATTGGTTATTTATTATGTTTATTAAAGAATTATATATTTCGGTATGAGACATTGGTCTGCCATTATATTTTAGTATGTTATGATCTGATCGCAAAGTTGTATTTTGTTTTAATAGAACGTCCAATTGGGACAAATAGTTCATCTCAATAATTGTTACTATAGTCTCGATGCTGGATGATGATTTATCAATAGTGTTCAATTTTTCTATTTTGTTACTTACAATGTCTTCCAAAAGTCTTGCGGGAAAAGGATTTAATAATTTGATTTGAAGGTACAGGAACTGAGTTGTATCATCTGCTTCAGTAATTTTTTCTAGTGAATCTAGTATTGCTCCTTTCGTAGATCCCCAACTAACTATTACCATTAATTTTTTCACGTTATCACTTGCATTATTTTCAAATTCGATCGTAATTTGCTCCTCTTCAGGTATTCTACTCTGTATTAATTCTAATTTAGATAGTCTCTTTTCCATCATGCTGATCCTTGTCTCTGGATCTTCGGTTATATGACCCATTTCATCATGTTCATCACCAGTATTCCAGAATATTCCATTTTCTGTTCCCAATGGGACACGCAGGGAAATCGGATCATCGCTCAATTTGAATCTTTTAAAGTGATCCGAAAAACCCTGTTGTTTGATGTCTATGGATTTACCCTCTAATATCTTCCCCCTTTCAATTTTTAGATTTTTATACTCAAATGGACTGCAAGTAATGATGCTATTAGAAAGATACTTGTCTAACATATGGATAACTGGCGTCTGGAAAATATCTGCATAATTGAATACTCTAATAGTATCATAGAAGCTTTCTTCGATATCTCCAGAGGAATATACAATCCTTGGAAGTTCGCCATGTCCTGCATTAATTGCAAATAGAAGATCCCCTTGTTCCTGTCTTGTAGGCAGTCCAGTCGATGGTCCTGCCCGTTGATACAAACTAACCAGCAAAGGAACTTCATTTATTCCTGCCCATCCTAATGCTTCTGCCATGAGCGAAAATCCTGGCCCCGAGGTAGTAGTGCAGGCTCGTACACCGGTTAAGGCCGCTCCAATAGCCATGGTTATAGCGGCAATCTCATCTTCTGTTTGAATTACTGCCACTGATCCATTATTCTTATCTTTTTGGTCCAGAATCTGGTTTGATTCTAGATACTCACTATCATCAGTAGCCGGTGTAATAGGATAGTATGTTTGAAATCTACAACCAGCCACCATTTTTCCTAACGGTGAAGTCTGATTCCCTTGTGCAATGATGGAACTACCATTCACCTCATTATGGATCTTTGTTACAAATGAAAATTTTTCTGGAATCGCTCCAAATTTCTCCTTAACATAAGAATAAGTGTAATTTGCCGCTTTCACATTGAGTTCGGCTATCTTTGGTTTGTTAGCAAATGTGTCTAGTATCCCTTGCTCCATAAGGAGAATATCAAAATCTAAAACTGCCAATGAAGCTGCAAGTGACATTACATTGGTAATCCTTGCTAATTTACTTAGGGTATGATCTTGAATCTGCTCAGAAAACTTGTTTATTAGTTTAGTGTATGGTAATTCTACGAGAATGACTTTCCTCTCTTTAAGCTCCTCTATTATTCCTGCAAGACTAAATTCTTTGCTCTTGCTCTTTAAGATGTCTGATATTCTCTTTTCGGACGATTCGTCTAAGGTATTTATATCCTCAATTTTCTTTCCTATAACATCCGGATCATAAATCATTATTCCGCCTTTTAGTACGAATGGGGAATGTCTTACTATTGTTTCAGCATCAAAAGTTACAAGAATGTCAATATCATCAACAGGAGACCTTACAATCTGATTTGAAAATCTCACAGAAAAGTAGCTATGTTCTCCTTTTATGTTCGAGTGGTATTCCCTCTTTCCAAACACATTCAAACCCGACATCGCTATAGATTTTAGAAATATGTGGGACGCTGAATCTACTCCACTTCCTTGAGGCCCACCAATAACCCAAGAAATGGACTCTCTAGAAATAACCATTAATAATACTAATATACGCACTTGTGCTTATTATAGTTTCAATCCAGCAAAATTGGGAAGTTTGCTCAACCCCCGGTCATCGAATCATGAAGACAACACTCACATTTATCTCCTCTTCCACAATAAGGGCATACACACATGCAAGCTTCAAGAACATTTCCACAAAGATCACACAAAACTGTATCTTCGTTTTCATTTAACTGGAAATCAGTTCCTTGATTCAATAACCTATTTTAATTAGATCATCGTATTAATACTTATACCTGAATTTGAATGGGTTTTTTAGGAATTTGAGGTTAAATTCTAACAAGAGACTATGATCCATGTTAGATTATTCACACCAGTTAGTTCGAGTATAAAGATTCAGTCTGGGATAAAGGCATTGCTCCCTTATGATGTTACCTTTGATCTCTAGCAAAATTCAAGATTGATTCGATTAATAGATTACGAAATAGTATACTTTCTATCTACGATGACATTCCAAATATAAAATTTGCAAGGTCTCAGAAGGGTGACAGTCGTGTAAAGAATGTGGTATACTTTCATGTAAACTAATCATGTTCGTTTAGATCCTGATCTTTTGTTAATTATTTTAGATAATCATAATAAATTACCTCTTTCCATTTTTCATAATACAATTCCTGCTAACTATATAAACAAAGAAACAGATTATTTTCTCGTCGCTAAAGAATCTGGACAATGGCTCTATTACAATAGATCTCTTGCGTAATTAGCAGTGCTTAATCGTGTCCTTTAATTATCGTCCATTATATAACGAATAGATATTCACTATCCTGTAGTTTATCAGTCCGGATACTATGCTTGATATTCTGTCATACTTTCTGAGCCTGTTTCTAAACACATCATTTATTATCCTGTACTTTTTTATCCTGCAGATTTTGTATGTTCCACCACTACTACTATATTCTTCTTTTAGAATGACTTCTGTTGTACTCTTTTTCAGTTCTGCAGTTAAATCGCAGCCTTTCTCCTTTTTGATAGGTAAGGATGACCTCTACTTCTGGTAATCATCTTCTACTCCAAAGAATCCAAGATCAAACATACTCACTATTTCCTTGGGAATAGCAGGACGATTGTTTTTGTAGATGTTGTAGTCGTTTATCTTACCTATTTGCCTGTGCTTGGATTTGTATATTGGCAGTCCCTTTCTGTTTGCTGCGTACAGATATTCTTGACCGTGCGTGAGTGTGTTTCCTTCTCTTGCCAGAGTATTACAGTCTTCTCTTTTTCCTATTCTTTGTTGGTCCTGGTATAGGCTGTTCTGTGCAGTCTGTAAAGACCAAAAGACTCGGAAAATACTCTTCTACATCCTCTTCCTTTGTCTTTAGCCTTTTGGTTATCTGATATAGTTTCTGAGGATTGG
>JAKDMR010000447.1 GCA_030452275.1 Candidatus Nitrosocosmicus sp.
GATAATTTACAACACAGTGGACAATAACTAGATATTTCAACTTATTATGCATTATTTCATTGTAAAAATGGTGATTTTGTTCTTGTATAAATATTGGATGTTTAGGTAACCAGAGGCAGATAACATACCTTTTTGCTAAAACAAAAATAAATGTAAGTTATTCAGGTGTCATCTGATCGATCGATGCATTATGGTGTATTTGTTTTACTCATCGTCATGTTCTCATAATTGACCAGTTTGATATTCTAAATCATAATACGTAATTCAAGAATATTCAATAATCATCAAAAGTCAAAGGATCTGCTGGAAATTTTTTCTTCTCAATTACGTCTTTTCATAAGGTTATTTCGGTGACTTGGGCCCTATTATAAGGTCGTTATTATTCGTATTAGACTATGAGGCTACTGTAATTACAAATTGGAATTGGTCATAATCGATTTCTTTTGCTTTATTATAGTCTATTCATGAAGCATAAAGATACTGATTTGAGATATAAATAAGGGTAATGCTTTGTTACATAAATCTATTCCTATAACGATCGTGTTTTCATATTCGTAATGGATACTGTTAACGGCAAATACTATTGAGAAAGAAAAACAGGAACGAAAACGGTTTATTCATTTTTTCATTAATTCTCTGATTATGGTGACTAATATCAAATTATTGAGCGAGCCCATCATTTAATCTTGCTAAGAAAAACAGATTATTGGCAAAGTTACACAATAAGTTTTAATACATCTCTTGGTTTATTGAGAGAGATAATAATGGAAAATATAATTTACAAGGAGTTAAATGAGTATGAGTAATAAAGGACGTGGCCTGTGCGGTACAGATTTACTGCATGAAAGAAACATGAAGTTACATGGTGAAAGGTATAAAAGAAATCGTGAGGCCGATGAAAAAAATGTCCTCCGGTATATGGGTCGCTCTGCGAGAAAAGTGAGTAGTTCTTCAATAATTACTATACCTGTGGTTGTTCATGTGGTCTATAATACTGAAGTTGAAAATATTTCGGATGAACAAATATTGAGTCAAATAAACAGACTGAATAAAGATTTTCGCAGGACTAATGAGGATATAGTTAAAGTACCTGATGTGTGGAAAAATCTAGCATCAGACACTAAAATTCAATTTAAACTTGCATGTAAAGATCCAGAAGGAAACCCTACACGAGGTATTACAAGAATTAAAACACAAAGGATCGTTTTTGAAATTCCTGATGATGAGAGTCAACCCGAACCAATAAAATTTGCTAATAAGGGAGGGAAGGATGCATGGGACACAACAAGGTATTTGAATATCTGGGTATGCAATTTAACAGATCGTCTTTTGGGCTATGCTCAATTCCCTGCAGGTCCTCCATCGACTGATGGAGTTGCTATAAGCCATTGGGCATTTGGTGATATGGGCTCTGCTTCAGCACCAAATAATCCATTTGGAACTCAGTTTAATATGGGGAGAACTGCTACCCATGAAATAGGACACTACCTTGATTGTTATCACATTTGGGGGGACGATGGATGGTTACAAAATCCATGTAGTGGTACCGATAACGTTGTAGATACTCCTCCTCAACGTGGATCTAATGGAGACAAGCCTAGTTTTCCAGATCTTACGGAAAAATGTGACGATACCGGCCCAAGTGGAACAATGTGGATGAACTATATGGATTATACTGATGATGATCATATGTATATGTTCACAGTAGGACAATCAGTAAGGATGCATGCTGCCTTAAATGGTTCACGAGCCTCACTTTTGGAATCTGATGTTTTGGTATGTCCAATAGAAGAAGCAGAATTGTCCAAAGTAATGTTACTTCCTTCCGAAGTATTTGATGGCGGGAATAAGAAAGTACCAGTGGAGGAAATTTTATAGTATAAGATCCTTTATCTTCTTTGGAGATATATATTAAATAACAACTTAACTATTTAATTTTAGGTATAATGACTGACGAATTACCTTCGGATATTTACAGGCATTGGATGAAATCAACACAAGATAAGGATGCTGACCAAGAAGTTTTAGTATTAAGACCTGCGGGGAGTAATTTCTTACAATCAAGAGGCATGGAAGGTTTTGATATTCAAAAAAATGGAAACATTGTGTTTTATCAATTAGATCCTAGCGATAGGCCAAAAAAGACTTTGGGGTACTTCACACAAGAAAGTTCTGACAGCATAAGAGTATCCTTTGAAGACAAGAATACCAAACCACTTTTGATAAGAATATTATCTCTGCATGGTGATGTACTCCGTATCAAGATATTAAGAGACTTTTAAGGAAAAGTTAGTTACTTGATAGTCTACCCGATCATTATCCCATTTAGCATATATTTTCAAACATTTCTCAACAAATAGTTTCTCATGTTTAGACCAAACCGTTTTGTTCTAAAATAACAGGATATTTTTTCCTTAAAATGTGCAAAAGATGGGTAGCGTTTTAGGACAAGCAGCTCTCTTTTAGCTATGTTCCATACTTCTTCTAACATCATAAACTCTGGTGATGCTGTTGGTAGGTATACTGAAATAAGAGTAGACTTCTTGCGTAATTAGAACACGTTAGTCGTATCTTCCAGCCATCATCAT
>JAKDMR010000046.1 GCA_030452275.1 Candidatus Nitrosocosmicus sp.
GCAGTCGTACCAAAGGATGGCTATTTGGATACAAACTGCACATGATATGTAGTACTGAACCTTATTCTAAAATAATACCCCTATCAGCCTACGTTACAACAGCCAATGTATCAAACAAACCTGCTTATACAGATGTAGTATCAAGCCTATTACCCGAAACATTAAAAGGAATGTACTATATGGTTGCAGACCCTGGATTCAACGGTAAGAAGTTATGTGATTTGAGCCTCAAAAGGGGATTTCAGTTTATTTGCATTATAGGCAGGTTTAAGCATATTCCTGAAAAAAGGTTGAAACTGGTCGATTTTTATGTGTCGGCCTAGGACAGGTCATATTTTGAAGTAGATGTATACCCATAGAACCTCTGATTAAATTCATAAAATCGGTCGGTAGAATAGATCCAGTAGCCTTAAAAGGATTGGACCAGGTACGTGGTATCATATTACTATCAGTATTATCGTATCAAATACTTGTTTGTTATAATTGCAAGATGTGACATGATGATCATAAGAGAAATCAAATACATGATATACTGTTTAACATATGTAATCTTAGAGCCTCCCTATCCCAAAATTAACTTTCTATAGATGATCATGCAACAAGAGAACTGTACCAATCCAAGATAGTTATCGTCCTTCTTTTCGTATCTTGTGAATAGTTTCCTAAACCTGTTATGCCATGAGTTTGTTCTTTCTACAACCCATCTCTTGGGAGAGTATTTCTTTCGATCTGGTGTAGGTTTTGGTATCTGTTTATCATCTTCCTCCTCCTCTCCTCTTTTTTTCTTGATTGGTATGAGAAGTACATAATCTCGTTTGATTAGTTTCTGTTCTTCTTCTGCAGATTTATATCCTTTATCCAAACAGAGGTGTTGTCTCCGTCTTCTCCTTCTTCCTTTTGATTTAGATCTGGATAATGATTTCGGTCTTTTGATAACTATTTTGTCTACTATCTCTGTTACCAGTTTTATGTCATGAGTGTTAGCAGGTGATAAAACAACCGATAATGGAATACCTTTCTTCTCTGTCAAAATGTGTCTTTTTGTTTAGCCTAATTTGCTCCTATCAGTAGTAGGATTGTTTCCAGTCATCTTCTCCACCTAAAGGCGACTTTATTGATATAGAATCAAGAGCTTGCCATGTCCAGTTGATGATACCCACCTTTTCATCGTAGATTTCCAATAGCTTAACCCACGTCTTTTTGAATAAATCCAGTTTTTTCCACTCCTGAAATCTCCTATGACAGGTAGATAGATCCAGAACCGTATTCTTTGGGAAGCATTTTCCACCGGCATCCTGTTCAAGTACGTATAGGATTCCATCAAGGACCCGTCTGTATGGTACAACCGGTCGACCAACAGTTTTTGGTGGCTTTTCTCTGGGCAGTATCTTCTTAAACTCATCCCATAATTTGTCTGGAACGGTTATAATAGTAGGATGAGAAGTATTACCTTGATCATTTCTTACTTTCTCTTCCTTCGTCTGGACACAGATCACGGTTTACCAAGACAAAGAAGGAGCTATAATCCTATCGAATTTTGGGATAGGCTCTAAGTAAATAGTCTATTTTGTCTTTATCTGCTCTTTAACCAGTCGCCAACTTTGGGCCATAACTGTTCATGTGCTCTAGAACTTATACAAGCTCCCACATGACCGGAATTGAACTCTATAGTCGATTTGTCTAAACTCCCTATCACGTTATTTATCGCTTTACTTGATTCAGGATCAACCAAATCATCCCTTTTTGCTATTACATTTAAGAAGGGTTGTCTAATTTTGCTTAAATCAATTTTATCATTTTCCCCTATTATCATTTCATTTTTTATAAACAGATTTTTCTTGTAACAGTCATCTACAAATTGTCGGTATATTTCACCTATTATAGGAGGACTATCATACAGCCAAGTCTCTGTAGCAAAGAATTGTATTATAGAATCGATGTCTTTGGGTTTTCCTCCCTCAAAGAAAAAATGAGGATATTTGTGCAGAAAGTCTATTGGACTTCTAAGTAAAAACGAGCTGTTAATAAATGCATCAGGAGTATTGCCAAAAGTATCTACAATAGAATCTGCATTTATGCTTTTTGTCCACACACTTAAAAGATTATTGTCAATGCTAAAATCCCCTGGTGTTGCAAATGTTACTATGTTCTTTATTTTTTCAGGATAAAGTGCCGCAAACATAAGAGCCAAGTCACCACCCCAACAATAACCTAATAATGACACCTTTTCGGAATTAGAATGTTCTATGACATGATTAACTGCGTTAGTAAGATAATTGTTCACATAATGACCCACCGTTAACTTCTTATCATATGCACTTGGAGTTCCCCAATCTGTTGTATATACATCAAAGCCCTGTTTTTGAAAATTTCTAACAATACTGGAATCGGGAAGGAGGTCGAGTATGTAGTTTCTGTTAATAAAGGCATAGATAATCAGTAATGGTGTAGAAACAGGTGTAGTACCATTAGATGTTAGTTTCGTACCTGATATTCCCTTTTTATCAGCATTTTCTTCATCTCGTATTTGTTCGTCATTAAATTCATGAGGCAAATCATAATGAAACAGTGAATATTTGTTTTCAGAATGGATTTTGTGAGACGGTGTTCTATACATTACGTCTCTTATAGGCTCAATAAATATGGTATTCCAAAACGCATTTGCATTGGATATATGTTGATACATCAGTCCAGCGCCTGTAATTTTTGTAATATTGCAATAGCTTTCAATAAATTCCGAAAGAGAAGTTACAAAGCTTTTTTCTCTGAAGTTTGTATCAAATTTATCGCGTATTTTAGAAAGTATTATTTTTTCAGCTTTCTTATAGAACTCTTGTTGTTCGTCATAGTTAAAAAACAGCAAGTCCTTGCCACCTCTAACTTCCTTTTTTATTTCTTTTAGTTCCATTCTAGCGTCTGTAAATGGTACAGAAAGAGCATCGATAAATGCACTGTTTAGTCTAGAATAGAATTCGATTGAAGAAGCAAAGGCATCGATATAAGTTTCCATTAATGGATGTGTATCATAATTATCATTGGTAAGGGCATTTGTATTATTATTAAGTCTATTTAAATTAGCATTAGTATTCATAGTTCTTCTTTTAATTCAGAGTATATAAGAAACCCTATAGGATAAGGTCCCAAGTCCATTTTTAACTTAAGCGTTTATTCCACCATTGTTATACATATTTACAAACAGGTCTAGTCTAATTCTATGCTCGATTTAGTATAACGTTTTCCTTACATCTCTTGCTTAATCATAATAGCCTAGTATCTACTAACGAATTGAATCTATGTATAAAGGAAGGATTAGTTAAAAAATAATATCAATCAAAAAAATATATACCTAAATTTGTCCTTTTTCACCATTAAGGTTCCATTTGACTAGATATATGATTGCAGAAGAATCCACAAGAAATGTGACTTGCTTCAAATTAGTGCGAAGGAAAAGGTATAGTAGACCATATTATTAGAAATTGAATCCCTCAACCATTTACGTCTAATTGTATATTAATAACGTTACTATAAATAGGTAGGTGATTCGGTGGTATATGAAACAAATTTAACTTGTTTCATTTACCCAAATGATGATTAGATGAATTTGGCAAAATATTATACATCTAAACTGATATCCTTTGCTTTCTAAGTATCAAAATAGCTTCCAATAGGGAAACGATAACAAGCGAATATGAGCACAAATAACATAAAATATACAATTGAAGTTGAACGATCAATATCACTACTTTTGATATAAATCATTTATTTTTTTGACCTTACTTCCCTTAGGACAGTTTCGTAATCTAAGTGGGCATTTTTTCTCATATAAGGAATTAATTTGTAATGGATTGAATAATATTTTTTGTCTTGAGTAAGAATTCCTTTAAGCAATAATGATACTAGCCCCCCAGACATTTTTGAAATTGGAATATTCTTTTCTATTGAAACCTTATTTCTCATTTTATGATATTCCACTGGTGTAAAATAATTCTTGTCAAGTTCTAAAACTAGGGGCCAAATAATATATTCCCACATTAATCGACGATTTTCAGTGGAAGTCGCATATTTTCCCTTTCTAATTGATTGGGTAATGATCTCATACTTTTGCTTTTCTATCGTCATTTTCTCACTTTAGCATATAAATGTCATGATGAGCTCTCATGTAACTCATAATGCAACAAGTTATATAACATCATCTATTTGGTATCTTGTTGATTCTAATAGGTACTTCTTATTCAATTGACTAGGTATTTAGAAATATGTCCAAAAAGTGATAGGACTTCCATTTCTATTATCCTGAATAATATTGTGTATTATCATTTAAAACTAGTTGAAACCTCTATATTTCGATTTGTAGTAACGATTAGAGTAACTCATCAGCGATATGCATCATGACATACTTAATAGATACGAAATGTATATATATGATATGACAGGCGAAAAAAATTCTCATCCTATAATGATGTCTTTACATTCTCTTCATAAGGCTATTGCAGCCAAGAAAAATGAAAAATAAAAAAGTGGCTATTTTAATAAGTAATAGAATTTCTGATGTCTTGATTCAAATTAATAAGGTAATTGATAACTAAATAATGCAAATAACCGGTAATGACGAATTAAGAAGATACTTGTTAGATAGAAATGATATTTTAGTGTCTACAAATTTAAGTAATGAATAGGAACTATTTAACAATGAAACAAGCGAATCTGCTATAGATAGGTTTCCTAGTTCTCTTTTTAACAAGAAAGTAAGTTTATTGAATGAAGACTTTGTGGGCTTTATGATGGGCAAAACAGATACCGAGATAACGATATTTGGGGATTATGATCAAAGATTTGACGTTCCGATATCTAAAGTCAGGGAAGTTAACAATAATCTAGTCCTTGATATGGAATGGACCGAGTTTAAATCATATTGTTCAGATGCATCTTCCTTCAAGTCACTGTAATTGAAGTAAAAAGGTTCATCCAATCCGAATTGATATGAAAACTATTACCGATGTTGTATCGCGCTCTGTTGAAATATCAAGGCTCCCAATGTTTTTCGGACACATTTACGATAATCTTTATCTGTGAACAGACTTGGAAATGAATAACTAATACATAGTCCTAATACAACATATTCGGCGGAATTAAGTTCCGTATGGTACAAGAGTTCGGGGGTTTGTGAAACAAATTTTACCAATTCTATCACCCATTATTATTAAAATGGAGTTCTGATTCAGATGAAATCACAAGGTCAACTATACTGGTTATCGTTTCTTATGGGTTCGTCTTTCTTTTCTCAAAAGTTTTATTTAGTGTTATTTACCTTGTTACCAACCAATTACTAAGCAATTTCATTGTTATGGTTTTGGCATTGCATTTAACCATGTAGAAAAGTATCTAGGAATTATCTCGATAATTATATTATTACCAGATTCTATCTGATATAACATGAAATTAGCAGCTGGATTGTTTTGGTCCCCTAAAATTCTAAGTATGAATTTTTTATTATATCTTTATTGTAGGCCATATCTCTATGTATAACAGCCTTTCCTTTGCCCTTGACCCCTTTGTAAGGCGGTGTAGAATCATCAATAGTAAATCCGACTATGTTGTTATTGGTCAAGCTTTGGACTTTCTTTGAAGCACCAGAAATGGTAATATATATTCTATTTTTAGTTTCATCAAAATAATATCCAGTAGGAGTTACAAGTGGTTCTCCTTTCCCATCTATGAAAGCCATTCTTATATGTAAATCCTTACCTGTTCCTGTCAAAAAATCCTTTATTTCACCTTCTGACATTGGTTTGCTTATTCCAGGAAGGGCACTAATTATTTTCATGAATACGTATAATGAATATGAAATATAAAGATCGAGACTTCTAGAAATCATTTCATATTAAATTTTTAACGGGTCAAAGAATATTAATAAATATCACTAATATCTGAAAAATAAATATTCCAATGTAAGGTTATTTTACAGAATTTGATAAAACTTAGGTATATGAAAATAAATGTAGTCGCATTTTGTATTTTACATAGTTTTTTCATGTCATAACTATCTGAGCCCATGAATAAAGAAACCAAGAATCAAAACTATCTGTCAAGCATTTATAATTTGTTTAATATAACAAAACATGAAATCCGTTCAAATAAATAAATATGGAGCAAGTGACGTGACCAACATAAACGATAACGTCCCGATACCAAAAGTTTCTGCAGGCAAGGTTCTTGTTGAGGTAAATGCGGTTGGAGTTAATCCTGTTGACTGGAAAATCCGTGAAGGATTCTTTCAACAAATGGTGCCACTCAAATTCCCAGCGACTTTGGGTACGGATTTCTCAGGTATTATTAAAGAGTTAGGCGAAGGTTCAGCGGATTTAAACATAGGCGATGAAGTCTACGGACAAGGATCTCCTTTGTCTGGGGGTTCAGGAACTTTTGCTGAATTTGTTTTGACAAATATTAACGGTATAGCTCACAAACCAAAGACTCTGAATCACGTAGAAGCCAGCGGGTTGCCCCTTGTTGGTGTCAGTGCGTGGCAGGCGCTTGTAGAAAATATTGGATTATCCAAAAATCAAAAAATCCTAATCCATGGAGGAGCAGGAGGTATTGGTTCAATAGCAATTCAACTTGCAAAGCATCTGGGAGGGTATGTTGCGACAACGGTAAAACCAGATGATAAAGAGTTCGTTCAACAACTGGGAGCAGATGATATAGTTGATTACACAACGCAAAGCTTCGACGATACGCTAGAAGACTATGATGCAGCACTTGATACTGTGGGTGGCGAGACCTATAGAAAATCCTTTAAAGTATTGAAAAATAACGGAACTATCGTCTCCATGTTAGAACAACCAGATTCAAATTTGATGAAGCAATATGACGTCAAAGCAATATTTCAATTTACTGAGACAACCACTGAACGATTGACTAAATTAGCTCAATGGATAGATCAAAATAATATCAAAGTAAACGTCGAAAAGACATTTCCATTAGATGAAACCGCAAAGGCACTAGATTACCAAAGAGACGTAAATCCAAGGGGCAAAATAGTTGTAACTGTATGAGAGTGTACGACTAAAACAAGAGTGAAAACAATGGATGAAAATCTGCCCTATAAGATTGAAAGTATATGAAATGGGAATTCTACTATAATTAACACAGATAAGAGTACTTCTATTATTATTCGTCTGTCATTACACCACATTGGCGTGTTGACTTCGCATTTAGACGAATGGTTGATTAGTACGACAAAGTGCTCGGTACTACTCCGACTTTCGAGTCTTCGTCTCCAATAGGGAGAGACAGTAATCAGTTTATGAGGGGTGTTTGGGTAACTAATGACAAAGCCAATCATCCCATTGCATTGGTCTCACGGCCTGGTCTTAGAGATTACCCGCAGAAGCCTACGCTGTCTAGATTCCAGCATGTTGTATTTGAGTATGAGGTAATCAAAGATTTATTGGACATTTATGCTCGTCTCAAAAAGCTGGGAATTGAACCAGTAATTGCAGTAGATCATGAACCGACTACTTCCTTTTACTAGTAGGATCCAGACCGCAATAGCGTTAAACTGTTTGTAGATAACTTTGGTAACTGGGAGCAGTCAACAGAGTTTATGCGAACATCCAAGGATTTTCAGGCAAATCCGTTTGGTACCTTAGTCGATCCTGCCAAGTTGGTTTCAGCATACGACAAGGTATGTTATTATCAGAACTTCTTAAGCGTGCATATACTAGAGTTCGAGCCGTCTGCCAAAATAGATCCAGGAACTGTGTTATAGCAAAAAACTTGATGAACAGTATAGGGGGCCGTATTAACTTAAACATTTGACTGAACTGATTTTAGAAGCCATCCTGATCCAAACCAGTTAATTTTAACTAAAGTTCTTGTAATTTGAGCAGGATTTATGATCTTTTGTTCCAAAATAAATTAACTGACTGCAAAGATGATTTGGAAATCAGTTGAAAAACTTCGTTAAGTTAACAGGGCCATTTAATTTATTGGATTTTTTAATAACCTGTAAATTCTTCAGTTCTAATTCTTTGTTTTGGTATAGTTAAATCATTTTGTAATAGATTCTCCATGGCTTTTAGCATACATGGTGGACCACAAATGTAAAATATAGAATTGTCTAGTTTACTTGCATCCAAGTACTTGGTCATCATTGCTTTGTTTATGTGACCTCGCTCACCTTCCCAATCATCTTGAGCGTTATCTAGAGTGTATACAACCTTTACATTTTCATTTACCTTTGTCCATTTGTCGAATTCGTCTTTGAATAATATGTTCTCTTGATCTCTATTGGCGTCAAACATTATTATTTTCAATGGTAACTCGGCATCTGTAGTATATTTATCATACTTCTAAATGGAGTCACACCTATTCCACCAGACAATAACACTGCGGGTTTTGAAGAATCTTCATGTAATGTAAAATTCCCAAGTGGTGCGGTAATGTCCACAGAGGCTCCAACATCTAAGTTGGTAAGTTTCTTTTTGAACAAAGTATCTCTTATCCTTGTACTTATCATAATGAAATTCTCCTCTGTAGGAGAAGAAGCCAAAGTAAATGATCTCATAGGTCCTTCTGGGTCATCTTTTGTTTCTAGATCGACCATGGCATACTGACCTGCTTTATAGCGAAAGTTTTGACTTTGACTTTTATCATCCGCAACATTACCTCGAGAAAATTTAAAAGATTGTATGTCTGTACCCTTGTGTGATTTCTTTTCCAATAGTTTTAGTTGCATCTTCTGAACTCTTGTTGGCGTAATACTATCTTTAATTTCATCTTGTTGTTTATCACTCATTTTTCAGTCATCCATCCAACAGGCGTATGCATACAACTAATCTAGGCGGTCTCAATGGAGATATCTCCAGTTTTATCATCAACAATAACAGGATATGATGTTAAATTCGTAACCCAATTTGTTTCAAGAGATGCTTTAGCGTTTCGAACATCAAATTTGCCAAAGTGCCATGGACAGGTTAGAGTATATCCTTCTAAAGTGCCCTCCTCCAATGGACCTCCGGCGTGAGAGCATACCGAATCCATAGCATAAAACTTGCCATCAATATTTGTCAACACAATGGATTTGTCACTAACTTCTACTTTTACAAGTTTGTCTTCTTGTATATCGCCCTTCTTTAAAGTGGTCTTTAAAATAGGCATACGATACACTAATTGATATCTTCCTTATAAGGCATTCTTAGGGACTGTCAACTTCGTTAATTAGTTTAAAATTCTTCTAAATAATTAGTCATAATTGATATGATAAAGTAAATCTTATAATATTGCCGTTAATAGAAATACAAAATGATTATCTGGATTTATGGTCGCTAAAAAATCCTCAAATGTAACTAGTATGATGAGATTTTCTTTCTCCTTGTTTTGAGTATATCAAAATAGTAGACTGATTTACTGATTACATTCACAGTTATGTTCTGCACTTTAAACGATAAATAAATTTTGTTAAATAAGACAAAAGAGTGCATGTATATAGAGTTTAAACAAAAATTGTAGACTAGTCTACTTTTATTTCTTTACTCTTCGGTGTTGTTTGTTGTTTCTTATTGAATATAACTTCCAATATTCCGTTGTTGTAATTAGAGGATGCAGTTTCAAGATCTGCTTCTGGAGGTAAATCAAATACCTCATGATACTTTCTATTGGGATTATCTGTACTTATTTCAACTGAAGAATCATAAGCATTTACCTTTATGTTCTCTTTCTTTACTCCAGGCATTTCTACTACTACCTTAACTTTTTTGTCGTTCGTAGTCATATCAACTAAAGGTTCTCTTTCAGAAGTAAGCATGGGAGATGTACCTGTTGAAGTGGATTTCACATTTCCAAATTCCTTGATCTTTGGCCTGCCATCAGGACCTATGGCCATAGAATATCCATAAACAATAGGACCAACCTCTCTTACCTTTTCTCCACCTGGTGTAGTATATTCTCTTACAAGTTCTTTTGGAGCTTTGGTATCAATTTCTTTGAATTCACTTTGAAATATTTTTTCCATATTTTTCTAATATCATCAAAATCTCTTAACATGTCTTCAAAATAACCATGTCTTGGAAATCTTGGACCTTTTTGTTGTTCAAAAAGCCTTCTGAACCATTCATCATGTAATGGATGGCCCTGTTAACTTAACGAAAAATCTATAGCTTGAAGATGCCCTATTTCTTTTATGTCAAACAAAAGAAACAGAACACCTTCGGAGTACATTGACTATGGCCTATATTTGTATTTTATTGGTTTATCGTTAACGAACGTTGTCAAAGAGCTATCGTATCTGAATATAGTCAAAAGAAGTCATTTTACAATCTGGAATTGGTTTCAGAAGTTTCATCCAAAAAAGATGTCATTGGTAGAAAGGAAAGAAGAGGTACCAGAATACATCGTAGATGAGACTGTGTTAAAGGCCGGTTCTGAAAACATATGGTTGTGGATAGCGACTGAACCAGAAAATGGTCAATTTCTCGCACAAATCATACCTAAAGAGAGGAACATGTTTGTAGCAGAAAGGTTTCTGTCAAGTATTGTCAGAGACTATGGGGAACACGCTGTATCTACAGATGGAGGTACGTGGTATCCACAAGCCTGTGAATTTCTAAAAATGGAACACCATCTTCATTCCTCTAAGGAGAAAAGTTTGATTGATAGAAAGGACTATGCAATATATCAAAGATAGAACTGAAAGTTTCGACGACTATTTCCCATGTAGAATAGATCTCTTGCGCAATTAGTCAAAAGAGCTTTATTTCTGTCTAGTGTATGTA